>JAMPYH010000041.1 GCA_023700785.1 Candidatus Zixiibacteriota bacterium | reverse complement strand
GGAAGCGATTTTCTTCCAATGATTTCCTCCAACCAGTTGAGCCGAGAAAGATACGGTTCGTTGACCGACTGTCAAGACCTTTGTTACGTACCTTCTGTATATTCTCAAGTTATAACGTTTCCCATCCGGATTTGATTCAAGAATTTCTCAGTTGGACCACAATTTAATATGTTGGCTGACAAATCTTTACGGACCGGTCGACCATCAAGTGTTCGGTGGCGCGTCCGCCTGTTCGGGTGCCCTGGAAAATCCGGTCCTGTTGACTTCCTGTCGGTTTGCCGCTACCTTGTCCGGCATGGAGTCGCCGTCCGGCCTCGCTCACGCAATCATCGACATCGGCCAGCGTCTTGCCCGAAAAGGGTTTATCGCCGGAGCGGATGGAAACATCTCGGCCCGGAGCTCGGCCAACGAGATACTGGTGACGCCATCGGGACTTCCCAAAGGAGAGTTGACGCCCGAAGATCTGGTCCGGGTTGACCTGTCGGGTAAACAGCTTCGGGGAGCCCGACGACCCTCATCTGAGCTGCTAATGCACCTCTACGTCTATCAGCAACGGCCCGACATAATGGCTTGCGTGCATTCTCACCCACCGACAGCCACCGCTTTCGCGGCGGCCGGGATCGAACTGCCGCCGGATATACTTCCAGAAGTGATACTGGTGGTGGGCGCTATTCCATTGACTATTTACGCCGCGACCGGTACGGATGAACTCCCCCGGGCGCTGGCGCCGTTCATAGAGCACAACGACGCTTTCATGCTGCGGAATCATGGCCTGCTGACGATCGGTCGTTCGCTCTCGGAAGCCTGGGCGAGACATGAAACGGTCGAGCACTACGCGAAGATCATCCATCTCGCGAGACAGATTGGGAACGCGCATCCGCTTCCCGAGGCCGAGGTCCGACGGTTGGAGGCGATGCGTTCAAGTCTGCTTCAATCGATGCGCGAACAGGTCAGAAAGTAGGCGGAGATGATCAAAAAAGTAGTAGTCGATAAAGCCGATCGCATCTACCAGATGCCGCTCGATATCGCGTCGCTCCTGCCGAGCCGCCAGGGAAAACTTATCCGGCGGGCTGACGCGATCGATCTGGCCGCGTTCAATTGGCCGCTCTCATTCAACGCCGATCTCGCCATCGAGCCGGAAGCCCTCAATCCTGCCAGTCGCGAAAAGTTGGGGAATCTCCGCGAGGAATTGGTTGGCTGGTTCGCGAAATATCACCAGGTCAAGCTCCACCCGGAGAAAGAGATCTACATCGGCGGCCCGATATCGTCGCTCGCCTTTGCGCTGGCGCTCGCGAATATCGATAATGGTGACCTGGCATTTGTGCCGGAACTCGGGATGCCGCTCTACCGCAAAGTGATCATCGGCTGCGGCGGCGAGCCGGTCAGCTATTCGGTCTCTCCCAAAAACAACTGGCGGCCCGAGTTCGAACGGATCAACACGCGAATGGGTCGGGTCGCGCGGCTGCTTTTTCTCAATTCGCCGCATAACCCGACCGGTGCCGAGCTTTCGGAGAAAGAGTTGGCCAATCTGGTTTGGCTCGCGGGAAAAGAAAATACGTTGATCGCGAATGATGCCGCTTACCAGTCCGTACCGTCAAGACTACCGCTGTCGCTGATGTCGGTTGAGGGCGGCAAGCGGGTGGGTGTCGAGCTGTACGCGTTTTCCTATACTTTTGGGCTCGCACCGCTTCCGTTTGGATTCGCGGTCGGCAATCGCGACGCGATCAGCGGTATTGAAGCCGCCAGCAGCTTGATCCGCGCCGATATTCCAGCGTATTTTGTCGATCTTGCGCTTCGCAATATCAGGCAGTATCCCTCGGAGTCGATCAAATTTGTCAGGAATCAGTTCCTGCAGACCAGCGCGGAAGCTGCCGCACTGATGAACTTGTTGTCCCTTGATGTCACCGGTTACTCGACTGTGCCTTACTTGTGGGCGCGCATCGAGCGGCGCCGCTCGGCGAACACACTCGCCCGTATGCTTTATCGTCGGGCACGAGTACTGACCGTGCCGGGGACGATCTTCGGCGAGAACGGCCAGGGATTTCTGCGCTTCTCCCTGACCGCGAGCCCGCAAGCGTACGAGGAGGCATCGACTCGCATCAAAAAGCGGATCAGTCTGCTCAAGGGAGTCGAAGAGTGAAAGATCTGATCCGAGTGGTCGGCTGTTCGTTTTACGGCTATCATGGCGTCCTTCCGGCCGAGCGCGAAGTGGGCGGGATATTCGAGGTAGATTGCGAACTCGAGGTCGATCTGGCGGAAGCCGGCCACAGCGACCGCCTGACAGACACGATCGATTATGGCGAGGTCTATCGTTTGATCAAAGAGACGGTCGAGGAGACATCTTTCTCACTTTTGGAGGCGCTGGCGGAGCAGTTGGCGACCATTCTGCTTGACAGGTTTCCCGCGTATCGGGTAACTTTGCAGGTTCGCAAAATGCGCCCGCCGATCCCGGGGCAAATAAAACATATCGAAGTGGTGGTGACTCGCCTCCAGCCCGATGTGACAAAACTAACCGCTCGCCCGAATGAGGGGACCTGAACTGACTATGGCTACAATAGGATATCTTCTTTTGGGTTCCAATCTTGGAGACCGTGAGAATAATCTCGCCGAGGCGCGCGAATTGATCTCGCGAATCGAAGGGTGCGAGATCGTCGCCGGCTCCGCGATCTATCTTTCAGACGCCGTGGAAATGGCGGAAGGAACGCCGTCGTTCATGAATCAGGTGGTCAAGATCGATTACCTCTATACCGCCCATGAATTGCTCCACTCGCTGGAGAAAGTTGAGCAGCAGTGTGGGCGAACAGACAAGGGAAAGATGGTTCCACGGGTGATCGACTGCGACATCCTGCTCTTTGGCGACCAGTCGATCGCGACTGAGCGCTTGACCATCCCCCACGCCAAACTGCTCCAGCGACCGTTTGCGATGCTGCCGCTACTGGAGATCGACCCAATGCTGGTACATCCGACGACCGGAAAGACCATTGCCAGTTATGTGACCGACCGCCAGCGTGAGACGGTCGTACTGTACAGGGACCATGTCGCACGCAGCCTTTGAGCCGAATTACATCGCGGTGGAAGGCGTGATCGGGGTCGGCAAGACGACTTTCGCGCGCATGCTGGCCGAACGGATCCAGGCGGATCTGGTACAGGAGGAGGTGTTTGAGAATCCCTTCCTGGTGGATTATTATAAAAATCGCAATCGCTACGCGCTCTCCTGCCAGCTATACTTTTTGATCTCGCGCTTTCAGCAGCAGCAGCAGTTAATGGTCCGCGACCTGTTCTCGCAGAGAATTGTCGCCGACTATCTCTTCGCGAAGGACTCCATCTTCGCGACGGTGGCGCTCTCGGAGCGAGAACTGGTGCTTTACAACAAGATCGCGCCGACACTCTCGCAGAACATTCCGCGACCCGACCTGGTTATCTATTTGCAGGGGCGGACGGAGGTGTTGATCGAACGGATCAAGAAGCGCAACCTGTCGTTTGAGAAAACGATCGACTACGACTATATCGAAATGCTGAACAAGGCGTACGATTACTTTTTCTTCCATTACAGCGATACGCCGCTGTTGGTGATCAAGACCGATGACATCGATTTTGTGAACACGCCGGAACACTTTGACGATCTGATCGAACAGCTCAAAAAGCCTGTCGCCGGAAAGAAATATTACGTGCCGGCCGGAAACCTGGCCAAGAGTTAACGTATGTCCACGCATCGCCCCCGCAGGAAATCGACCGTGCAGACCTTCATTACAAAAAAGGCGAACGGCGAAAAGATCACGGTACTGACGGCCTACGACGCGTTCATGGCGAAGCTGCTGGATCATGCCGGTATCGACGCGATACTGGTCGGCGACTCAGCCTCAAATGTTCTGCACGGATATGATTCGACTCTCCCGATCCCGCTGGAGATCATGATCGCGCATACGGCCGCGGTGTCCCGCGGCTCCGAGCGCGCGCTGGTTATAGCGGACATGCCGTTCCTGTCGTTCCAGCCTTCCACCGAAGTCGCCATCACCAACGCGGGGCGGTTTCTCAAGGAAGGAGGCGCGGAGGCGGTTAAGATAGAGGGAGGGGTTGAGATCGCGCCGACCATCAAGCGGCTGGTGGAGCTCGGGATACCGGTCATGGGACACATCGGGTTAACGCCGCAGTCGATCCATCGCTTTGGCGGACCAAAAGTGCAGGGGCGCGAAGAGCGCTCGCGCAATTACCTCAAAGAATCCGCCCTGGCGCTCGAAGACGCGGGCAGTTTCGCGATAGTGCTGGAATTGATGGAGAGTCGCCTTGCCGAGGAGATAACCGCGTCGCTTCAGACGGCCGCGACCATCGGTATTGGCGCCGGAGTCGGGTGCGACGGTCAGGTGCTGGTGGTCAATGATATGCTGGGGCTTAAGGACGCGGAGTTCAAACCGAAATTCCTTCGCCAGTACGCCGACCTCGCCACCGTCATTGCCGACGCGGTTGCCCGGTATATCGAGGATGTTCGTGCCGGCCGATATCCGTCCAAAGACGAATCGTTCTGACTTCTCACTTGCCTCACATTCCAACTCGTTCTACTTTTCCCCCGATCAGCTCGATCTTTCTGGCTACACTGGAGGCAACAGATGAACACGCGCACATGGGTCCCGCTACTACTCGCGATGATGATGATCGCGCACACCGCGTCCGCCCAGGACACGACACAGATAATCGGTTGGAAGAAAACTCTCTTATTCGACCTGACAACCACACAGACAGCTTACTCGGACTCGTGGGTCGGCGGCGAAGCGGGTTCATTCACCTGGGTCTCAAACGTGAACGGGAACGCTGAACGGCAATTCAGCTCGAAAGTCAATTATAGTACTGTCCTCAAGCTATCGTTTGGACAGACGCATATTCAGGACGAGGAAACGAAGGATTGGTCCAAACCGAAAAAGTCAACCGACCTGATCGATTGGGACAACATGTTCCGGTTCACGATGGGCGGATTTGTGGACCCCTACGCGGCTTTCCGTTTGGAATCGCAGTTCTATTCTGAACACACGCTGGCGGTGCGTGACAAACGCGCGTATCTTCGACCACTCAAACTGACCGAATCCGCCGGTATCGCGCGACGATTTTATACGGGTCCCGGAACGGATAACGTCACCAGCAGGCTCGGGCTTGCGGTCCGTCAGGTAACAATCTCTGTGTTGGATCCCGTGACATATGAGCCTAAAGACGATTCTTATTCCGACGGAGGCCTTGAATCAGTCACCGATGTCAACCTGGCCCTGAACAAGCAGATCACCTACATCGGCAAGCTGTCATTCTTCAAGGCGCTGTTCTTCTCGGAGAAAGACAAGGTCGAAGGAACGGAGTTCGAGGATGACTGGAAAGCGGTAGATGTCAATTTCGAGAACCAATTTAATGTTTCGGTCATCAAGGTAGTGACGGTGAAACTCTACACGCAGGTGCTGTACGACAAGCAAGTAAGCAAAAGGGGACGCTTCAAAGAGACTCTGGGGCTCGGTTTGGCCTACAAGATCTGGTAGGACAGATCAAACAAGTTTGATAATGACGGCGGTCGCGATCGCCGCGATAACAGTCGCTCCCGCGACGTACCATATCCAGGTCGGGAGCGATTCCTTTTGGGCCGGTTCAGCGGAGACTATAGCTGCCGGTCTGCGCAAAGCAGCCTGTTGCCGTTTGTCCAATTCCGCCCAATCAGCGATGAACTCCTCGCAACTCTTGTAGCGATTGACCACTCTGACCGCAAGCAGTTTGGTGAGCATGGTCTCGATATCCTGCGGCGTCTGCCGATATAATTCGTCAACCTTGAGCTTGTCCGCAAGATCGTATTCCGGTGTCCGCCCCAGCAGCAATTGGTGCAGGATAACGCCGATGGCGTAGATATCGCCCTGCTTCGACGGCTTATGTTCGGGCGGGGCATACCAATTCTTTTTGCCGTCGTAATGGCTCGGCATACCGAAATCGGCCAGCTTGACCGTGTCGTGAGAATCAAAGAGGACGTTTGAGGGGCGGATATTCCCATGAATGAATTTGTTCTTGTGCGCGAAACTGACGCCGGCCGCGATCTGAAGGGCGACTTTCATCGCCTCCTGCCACTCGTACTTTCGCACCATCCGATCGGCCAGCGACCCTCCCTGCGCGTATTCGCTGATGACCACGGTTGAACGCGCGTCCCCGCCGGAGCCATAGATCGGATTAATATTCTCATGTCGCAAGCTGGTGAGCAGTTTTGCTTCCTTGCGCCCGATCTCTCCCCTGGAGTGCTTTTTGATGATATAGAGCCGTTTGTTGGCTCGGTTCTCCACGAGAATGGTTGAGCCGTACTTGGTCTCATTGATAGTATCCAAATAGCGGCATTTCCCCATGAATGACTCGGCGCCGGCGAGATTGTACTCCGAGGTCGATTGTCCGCCGCCCCCTATCTGGTTGAGAATGGCGTCTTTAAGTTCGACCGCCGACTGGTATCTGTCGCGCGGCTCCTGCGCCAGTGTTTTCAGAATGATCTCGTCAAATCCGCGCAAGTTCTGGTCGATCTCGGACGGGAGTTTGAAATGTCCCTGAGGACGCTTGCCGGTCAGGATCTCGTAGAGCATGATGCCGACGGCATAGATATCGGTCGTCTGATCGACATTGGTCGAACTTACCTTCTGCTCGGGAGACATATACGCGATCGTACCCATAACGATGTCCGATCCGGTCAGTTCGGTGTCGGACATCCCGATGATCTGGGCGATGCCGAAATCCGCGACCCGCGCGTTCCCCTGCTTGTCAACCAGGATGTTGGTCGGTTTGATATCCCGGTGGATAACACCGTTTTTGTGCGCGTAATCCAGGGCCTTGCAGACCTGCACGATCATGTCGAGCTTGGTCTCGAGCGTGACGCGGGTGGAGTCGATCACTTCGCGCAACGACGTTCCGTCGACAAACTCCATCACGAAATAATACCGGTTCCCCGCTTTTCCCCGGTCGATGACATGGACAATGTTTGGATGGCTCAATTTGGCAATGACCATCGATTCGCGCTCGAATCGACGCACGATATCCGTGTCGGAAAGCAGATTCGGTGAGAGTATCTTGATGGCGACATCGCGAGCCAGCGACTCCTGGCGACCCCGGAAGATCTCCGCGATGCCCCCCTGGCCGATCTTGCCGGTCACCAGATACTCGCCGATGCGGACCTGTTTTTCTTCTCTAACTGGCTCTGCTGTTACTGACATATTTCCTGCACAACAAAAGGGATAACCGTCGTTCCGGTTATCCCTGTATATGTCGGCAGGATGGTGATTTGGTTTATTTGAGGAGGATCATCTTTCGGGTCAGGGAGCCAAAGTCATGGCTCAGACGGTAGAAATAGACACCACTCGGCCTGGACCCGGCGTTAAAGTCTATGGCATACTGGCCGGCAGGCATCTGCTTGTCCACCAACGTCTCGACCAACTGTCCAAGGACATTAAAGACCTCAAGCTTGACTTCGCTCGCTCTCGGGAGCGCAAACTGGATAACCGTAACCGGATTGAACGGATTCGGGTAGTTCTGATCGAGAGTAAAGACTGACGGCAGATTGCCGCCGCGGTCGTCGACACCGGTCGGGACAAGTACTTTTACCGCCCCCATTACAAAATCAGGTTCGTAGATGCCGGTCGGCAGGCCGGTATTGTCCGCGAGTTGAACGCGCGTGATCAAGTGGAGCGAACCCGCGACGATCGAATCTTTATTGATGGAGTCGATCGGGATGGTCACTGGTGTGGCGGATTCAGAGATATGGAAATAGAGTCGAGCGATTATGCCATTGGCGGCGCTGACCGTCGGGATCGGCGACGTAAACTCAGGTACATAGCTGACTTTGACCGTCTTTTCCGTAACATTGTGGTCCACTGCTTCACTCCAATTGGACGGGAGCAGAGAACCAGCGAACGAGACGGAGTCGAGCGTCAGGTATGGATGGTTGTACTGGAGCGGCACGGTGAGAGCCGAGAACGCGATATTGTTGTTTTGCAGTCTGATCGCGACACTAAACGACGAGCCGGCCTGAGCTTCGGCCGAATCGACTGAGACTACTCCAGTGTAGGGATCCGCCTGAACGGCGGCCGCGCCGAGCAGGAGTGTCAGCATTAAGATCAGGACATTAACTATCGGCCGCATCAGGACCATCCTTTCCTCTATACATGGCGAACTGTTGCCGAACCAGATCCGGCGGTAAAGCCGGGCTTCGCTACCCCTTTGCGCAAGAGGTATGCCGGAAGGCGGCCAAAACGGATTCTCAGCGGTCGGAAATTCGGGCTCCGACACAGAGTTCTAATGTTTACTCTACCAACAGGTTACAACGTTGTGCAGTAACTACGCAGTATGCAATGGCCGCAAATGGTCGGCAACAGGTTGCACTGGAATATACGAATGATCGTATCCGCTGCGCAAGAGGATGCAGGACTGTTTCGGATGGGGATGTTCTGACACAAAGATAACCCGCGACCATCTGTCCGATCGCGGGTCGATTTAATCGGTGCGGAGTAACTACTTCCAGTCGGTCTTTACATTCACAAACATCGTCTTGTTATCACGCCAGACGAAAAAGATCACTTCACGCGGTTGCTGCTTTTCGAGCGCATCCATCGCGGAGCGAACTTCGTCAACCGAGGTGACCACATCGGAGCCGATACGCTGAACGATATCTCCCATCTGGAGACCGCCAATGTCGGCGAGGCCGCCTTCCTTCAGTTCAGAGACAACGACACCAGTCAGGCTGTTCAGTTCGAGATTACGGTTCATGTAATCACTGAAGACGATATTGCGCGTAGTGAACTCGAGCGCCTTGTTTTCGTAATTGGGAGCATTAAGCGCGGTCAGCGGAGCTGATTCCAGCTTCGCCAGCAGCTTGAGCGTATCAACCGCGTTGTCGTTCGGACGAAAGACGGAAAACTCCACCTGCGCGCCGGTCGGCATCTCCGCGATCCGGCGCTGGAAGATCGGTACTTCCTCCTCCTTATCGACCTCGATCTCCTCGCCGTTGATCTCGTAGATAATATCTCCAACCATCAAGTTCGCTTTTTCGGCGGGAGATTCCTTGACCACATCATTGACAATGATCCCGCCGGTCTCGCTCACATGCAGGAATTCGGCGATATCCGGCGTCAACGCCTGAAGCGTTATGCCGAGCCAGGAACGATCCGGCTCCCCCTTTTTGGGGGGGCTGCTGATGAGTTTGGCGATCCGATCGCCGGTGACAATCCCCAGCAAGGGGATGTCAAACTGATTAAAAGACTCCACCATGCCCGAGGCATCGGCATTGGCCGAAGTCGGATCCAGCACCGAGCCGAGGATCCCTACCGGCATCAATTGTTCGTTGAACAGCACCGACGCCATCTCCATGGTGTTAAAGCCAACCGTCAAAGCGAACGGCTCGGGTTTCTGCAACTGCGTTGAGATCATGCCGATATCGGCCGCGATCGGCGGAGTGACGAACTCGGGAAGCAACATATACAGCGCCACCCAGCTTCCGACTTTGAATTCCGGCGAAGTCGCGAACTTCACCGGCGTGAACTTGGCGCCGGCGCCGTTGGTGATCCGGCAGAAGCCGAACTTGGTGAAGCGATCAACGCCTATGTATTCAGCTTCAAACTTCCTTCCGTCGAGCATCTTAACTTTGATGGTGGTCGGGGTGGTTTTGATGTTCATCCCCGCCATTGATGAGAGCATCTGCTCATTGACCAGCATGCCGCCGTCAAACAGGATCATGCCATCCTCGGTGACGATCGTCCCGAGCGACCGCTGCTCCTGTTCCGTTGACTGCATGCCGAACGAGATCTCGATCTTGATATCGAGAATGACCGTGAAGTTCCTGGCGGCCGACTCAAGCCGCGCGAAATCGAAGTTTTGGGCGGAAGTGTTCGACGGTATAGCGAGCAGGAGCATCACCAGCATGGCGCCGGCGAATATCAGTGAGCATGTGCCCCGGATTTTATTCATGGAAGATCGGTGCCTCCGTAGCGGTGGAATCCTGTTCCATCACGTTTTTTTCGCTTGGCTTGACCACCACCAGTCGGTTGGAGCCGCCTCGCTTAATATTCAACAGGATCTTATCGACTTTGGTTTCGCTGAGCGAGGTGTACATCTTGGTGAACTCCACCAGGGAGCCGACCGGCTCCCGGTTGATATTGGCGATCACGTCGCCGGAGCGAAGCCCGCCTTCATCGGCCGGGCCGGAGCGCTTGACGCCGATGACATAAACCCCCAGCGTATCCTTGAGCTGGTTTTCGATCTGCATCTGACGGGTGATCCCTTTGACCGTGAACCCCCATTTCTGGCTTTCGAAATCATCCCCCATCAGGTCACCCAGCAGTTTGGTGGTGACAGTCAGATCAGCCACCTCGTTGCCGCGTTTCACGGACATCATTATGGCTGACCCAGGCGCGCGACTGGCGATCTCGCGATAAAAGCGCGGGAGTTCCTCCACAAAGCGGGCAGAGACCGCGTTTCCATCCATTGACTGGATAATATCGCCTGCCTGCAGGCCGGCCTGCGAAGCGGGAGAACCGCCGTCAATGGAGGCGACCAACACCCCGGCGGTGCCGTCGGTGCCAAAGTATCCTTCCAATTCCTGGAGCGCCTGAGCATGAATACCGATCCAGCTCCGGACGACTTTCCCTTCGGTCATGATCGCTTTGGTTACTTCCTTGACGATGTTGACCGGGATGGCAAAGCCGATATTGTTGGCGAAAAATGTCGCTCGAGAATTGATGCCGATGACGCGGCCGTTCAGATCCACCAACGGTCCGCCCGAGTTGCCCGGATTGATCGCGGCGTCGGTTTGGATCCAGAGATTGTAATTGCCGGTCTGTTCGCCGGTGGGGAGTCGTACTTCACTCGAGAAGTAACGATCTTTGGTTGAGACCACGCCGGCGGACACCGTCCGCGACAGCGACAGCGGTGACCCCATCGCCAATACATACTGACCGACCTGAACCGAATCGGAGTTGCCGAATTCGGCGACGGTCAGCTTTCCCTTGTACTCAGTGAGATCGAGTTTGAGAACGGCGAGGTCGGTCGGCGGGTCTCCACCGATGTACTTCGCGGTTACTTGCTCTTTATCGCCGAGCGTGCAGATGATCCGCTCCGCCTTTCCGGCAACATGGTAATTGGTGACGACATAACCGTCGGGGTGGAAGATGACCCCTGAGCCAACGACTGACTGCTTCTTAAGCTCCCCGGTATTGTAATCCTTAACCACCGGCTGGATATGGACCAGCGCAGGAAGCACCCTGTCGCGTGCCTGGTAGATAAGGGACTGCTGTTGTGATTGGCCAGAGACGAATGGCGCGGACAGGCTCAATAAACCCGCCACCGCCAGAGATGCTAAAAGCTTCATTCGGGATCCTCGGTTACAGACTACTTCCCGCTTTTAACACATCATGTGTCAATAAGTTCGGTCTTTTCGACCAATGGACGATAATCGCCGCAAACTTGTGCGCAAAAACCGCCCCGGGACTCCCGATTTAGCGTCAATCCGGCGGTAAAAGCCAGTAAAAAAAGCCGCCTTTGCAGGCGGCCTTGGTCGAAGAAAATGGAAAATGGGGATCAGCTCCTCCAGCGGACATCCACTGAACCCATGCCTACTTCGAGGCGGATGGTCAGCCGGACTGACGCTTTCTCAAAATCCGGCGATTCATAGACGCCGTCCTCGATCTCGTCGAGATCCCCTCCGTGCAGGTCAACCGACGAAAACCACTCATCCCTGTCAGACTCGATCCGGACCGGCAGTCCCTTGGGGAGTATAATATCCGCGGAACCGAGGCCAACCTCGATCTCTATCTCAGATTCGCCGGTGTACTTTCCACGCAGATCCAGATCAAACGAGCCCGCACCGCCGGAGAACTTGAATAGCTCAAAATTGGCGTTGCCAACGTTGATAAGATCAAGGGACGACGCCCCTGCTTCGATCTCAAACTCCTTCATGCGAGCCGGATTAGGGGACGAAAAATCCAACAGACCCGATGCCGCGCCGATGTCGAGCGACAATTCGCTGATCGGCACTCCGCCGAGGTCAAGTTCAGCCTTGCAGGCACCCATCTCCATCCGAAGTTCCATCGGCGTCCGAGTCGAAACATTCATCTCCCAGTCATTGTCGATGTCGTTCATGTTGTGGCGACGATCGTCGAAATCAGACTCCGCCGAGACGTACAGGGTCTGATCGCGCACGTCCCTTTCGATGATAACATCGATGAACTCGGGATCATAGAAGAGATCGAGTTCCGCGAGATCGGGAATATCCTTGGGGTTCATGATCAACGTGCCCGCGGCGAATTGAATGTCAATGACCGCGTTCTTCGCGCCGGTCATGGGAATCACTTCAGTGGAATGCTTCGCCCTGTCAGCGGAAACTGCTACCGCAAGTAGTAGTACCAGCGACGCGACAACGATTGGAAGTCGTTTGGTGTACATGTATCCTCCGTGAGGGAAATACTGCTCTCTATCGTGAGGTACGAGTCGGGAAACGGAAATGTTTCGCGCGATCTGGTCAGCTCTTCGATGATTGCGGCGGGCGAAGATCTGGTCCGTAGGGACCAAACTTGTCCGGAGGCTCCGATTGCGGCGGTGTGGGCGGCATCGGAGGAGGAGGCGGAGTGACAAAGCGAGGCATATCAGGAATGGGTGGCGGAGCGGGAGCCGGAGCTTCGTTTGCTTTTCCTCGACGGATCTCGACGCGAATGCCGGTGTGCTCGCGATAACCAAACCGAGTCAGTACTGCCGCGCCCAGTCCACCGAGTACCGGGTAGAGAGAGACCACTATCGCGACAACGAGGAAGAAGATCCCAAATCCCTGGGCCACCCCTGTCGAGCCAAGCAGTACGGCGACCATAACCCACAGCAGCATGAACGCCGGCACGCCCATGAGACAATGGACGACGCGGCTTTTGCTTCCGCCCAGTATCTTCCCCGAAATGAACTCGCCGATGGCGCAGCCGAGCGCGATAACCCCGCAAGCCATCGCCACGACATAGGCGATCGGAATGAACGGAACGACCGCGATGCCGATGATCGTGATCGCGACCAATACGATGATCAAGGGAAGCAGGAACAGAAACAACAGACCGACGAAGGTTGAACGTACTTTGAAATTGAGCATGCAATCCTGAAGGTGCCCGAATTGAATCGGAAAAAGCGTGGTCACCAGGAACGCGACCACCAAAAGAAAGATAAGG
>JAMPYH010000040.1 GCA_023700785.1 Candidatus Zixiibacteriota bacterium | reverse complement strand
AGCGAAAAGCTGCACGTGACGGTATTCTCGAGCGATGTACCGGAGACTGTCGCCAAGATCCACTACCATGCCGACCGCTGCCGCATCCAAAATGAAAAGGACAATGCCGCTGTCAAGAAGTAGCTGATACACTTGACTTTGTTGTCTGCTGCCCTAAATGATAGCCCAAGTTCAACTCCCTCAACTCGCCGGAGATTGGACTTGGGCCTTGTTTTGCGTGGTCCTGTACGACAAAACAATTATAGCAACGAATTCGACCGGCGCGATCGTTGGATTATCTCGGCGTTCCTTTTCATTCCCTCCAGCCTCGTCCGCGTGAGCGGCGTCCCCGCTGTCAAAGCGAGAAAGTCTTCCCGCGTCTGCATCGCCAGAACTTTGCGTGTATCCACAAACTCTCCCACTCCGCCCGAGAGAAACTGTTCATGTTTCGTCATCTTCTGGCGCTGGTAGTTGTGCGGGCAGACCTCCTGGCAGACATCACACCCGAATATCCGATCCCCGATCTTCGCCGCCAGATCGTCCGGTACCTGCGACGGACGCTCAATGGTCAAATACGAGATGCACTTGGACGAATCTACAACCCTATCTTCGACAATTGCCCCAGTCGGGCAAGCCTCCATGCATTTCTTGCAGGTTCCGCAGGTGCCATGCTTGATCGCCCTGGGGTCGTCTGCTGTCAGTTCCAGCGACGTAATGATCTCTGAAAGAAAGATCCATGACCCGAACTGCCGGCTGATCAGTAGTCCATTACGTCCAATATACCCGAGCCCCGCTTTTTCCGCATACGCCCGCTCGAGCATCGGACCATAATCCACAAACCACCGAAACTCCCTGTGCCCCAAAGGATACCGTGTGTTCCGGTGCCCCGCAGCTTGCTGTGGGATGACATCCTCTTTACGACTCCTGGATCCATTTTCCTCCCCAGTTCCCGTTCCGTCAGGTCCTGCCATCGCCGACGCGCTGTCGCCAAGCTCCGATTCGGCACGCCCCGAAGACTCGGCCGAGTCATCATTATCGTCGGGCGATGGTGTGACCTGACGATCCCCCAACTCATCGCTGATCAGCCCGATCATCTCCTTCGTCTTTTTCGCCACCACCTTGTGATAGTCTTTCCCCCGCGCGTACCGCGCGACGCGCCCATAGCCCATCGGCGTTTCCGCGGAGTTCGGCTGATAATAATTCAGGCCGAGCATGATCACCGATCTGGCTCCGTCAAGCAGCAGGCTCGGGTCGGACCGACGTATGGGGTCTTTCGCCAAATATCCCATCTCGGCATGGTACTCAAGCTCCAGCCAGCGGTAATACCGCTCCCTCGCCTCCGGGATCACTTCCGGCGAACAGATTCCGCAGAGGTCGAACCCGACAGTGTACGCCAACTCTTTTATCCGCTGGCTATTCATGCTGGATGAAAATCTCGCATTCTGGCTGAATATACCTCATTTCCCCACTTGCCATGCCGCGATTTCTCCCCGATACTCTCCCCGAGATGGCGCGCGACCACTCGCCTGCCGACTCTCAGATACCAATGCTAACTCTCCGTTCCACTTCGCAAAACATACCATCAAGTAGAGTATAATCAATTAGAACTAAAATAGTCCGATATATTATTGACAGAATTGTCACCGTTAGATATTATGTGACAGAAGTAACAAAGGAACGTGACAGCTACCATGCTCTTTGACTCGACACGACACAGATTTACGCCCCGCCGACCTTCTCCGATTAGGGGTATCTTTGCGGTCCATGTTCGGTCGATTACCGCGCGCTTCCCTTTGTCCTGTCGCCCTGAAAGGATCCTCCCATGAGTTTGGGCTCCTATGTTTTGGCCCGCTTTAATGACGCCGAAAAGCTTCTCCCCGCGATGCGCACGGTGCGGTCCTGCACGCCGGTGGAGCGATGGCACGCGGTAGATGGCCATGTCCACCTGGTGATGAAAGTCTCCTCCCCCGCCTCCGCGCTCCCGGAGGCCATCACCCATCTCGACGGTGTCGAGGCGATCTACCGCTATGACATCGTCAAGGATGGAGAGAAGCATAAGCCGATCGATCCCGCGATGGCCCACGCCTATCTCTTCCTTGAGATCGAAATAGTGAAGCTGGACAAAGTCCGGGCGATACTGGCGGCTATGCCGGAAGTGCTTTTCTGCACCACAACACATGGCGGCTGCGATCTGGTGGCGCTCGTGTCTGGCGGGAGCTTCGACGCGATAGAACACACGATCAACGATAAGATCCGGATGCTTGATGGTCTGCTTCGCCTCAAGGCGAACTATGTCATCGAGCTGACGAAACTATAGAGGATAGACTGAATGTCTGACCAGCAGACCAACGAGTTCAAACCGTTTAATGTCGATGTCTGGAAGTTCGACGGCCATGCCGGCGCGCTTATACCGCTGCTGCAATCGGCGCAGGATACGTACGGCTATGTCTCCGAGAAGGCGATCGACTATATCAGCCATGTGACCGGTATTCCGTCGGCGGATATTTATGGAGTGGTTACCTTCTACGCCCAGTTCCGCACCAAACCGCTTGGCAAGCATATCATCAAGGTCTGCAACGGCACCGCCTGCCATGTAAATGGCGCCAAGGGTGTGTACGAGGTCATTCAGGATGAATTGACCATCACCTACGACGAAACAACCGATGACGGCGAGTTTTCGCTTCTCTCAGTCGCGTGTATCGGCTGTTGCTCGCTCGCGCCGGTTATCACTATCGACGGCGAAACGTACGGTCGCCTCAACGCGCAGAAACTCCGCAAGATCATTCGCGACGCGAAACGCCAGGCACGAGACCAGGCTAAAGCGGCGGCTGGCGAGGTGACAGCATGAAGACAGTAACTGTCGGACTCGGCACCTGCGGGATCTCCGCCGGCGGAGAGAAAGTATTCAAAGCGCTCCAGGAGGAACTCAAGGATCATCCGAACGGATTCATCCTCAAAGAAACCGGCTGCGTTGGGATGTGTTACCGCGAAGTGCTGGTCGAAGTCACCAACGGTTCCGGTACTGGACATCTCTATGGTGAGGTGACCCCTGAACGGGTCGGACGTATCATTGACGAAGATGTACTTGGCGACAAGCAGATCGACGAGTGGCTCGTCTCGGGCGACCATCGAGAGAAGGGATTTTTTGAGAATCAGATCCGCATAGTCCTGCGCAACTGCGGCAAGATCGACCCCGGAAGCATCGACGAATACATCGCCGTCGGCGGCTACCAGGCGATCCGGACAGCGCTCACGTCAATGTCTCCTGAACAGGTGATCGAGGAAGTGCTTACCTCGGGCCTGCGCGGACGTGGCGGCGCCGGATTCCCGACCGGCATGAAATGGAAATTCACCAAAGCCGCTCCCGGCGGGAAGAAATATATCCTCTGCAACGCCGACGAAGGTGACCCCGGCGCGTTTATGGATCGCTCAGTTTTGGAATCCGATCCGCACGCGGTGCTTGAAGGGATGATGATCGCCGCTTACGCGATCGGCGCCGACGATTCCTACATTTACTGTCGCGCTGAATATCCCAAAGCGGTGGCGCGGCTGCGTCAGGCGATCGGTCAATGCCGCGCCAAAGGTCTGCTGGGCGAGAATATCCTCGGCACCGGCTTTAAGTTTGACATTAAGGTAAAGGAAGGCGCGGGCGCGTTTGTCTGCGGCGAGGAAACCGCCCTGATCGCGTCGATCGAAGGTCGCCGCGGCATGCCTCGCTTCCGTCCACCCTTTCCGGCGCAATCCGGTCTCTGGGGGAAACCGACCAACATTAATAATGTCGAAACTTACGCCAATGTCCCGTGGATCATCCTCAACGGCGGTGCGGCGTTTGCCGCCTACGGCACACAGGATTCCAAAGGGACCAAGGTCTTCGCGATGGCGGGCAAAGTCCGGCGTACCGGGCTGGTCGAAGTCCCCATGGGGATCACGATCGATCAGATAGTCTTCGATGTGTGCGGCGGTATTGTCGATGACAAAAAGTTCAAAGCGGTGCAGATCGGCGGACCTTCCGGCGGCTGTATCCCCGCGTCGATGAGCGATATTTCCATCGACTACCAGAATATCCCAAAAACCGGCGCTATCATGGGCTCCGGCGGTTTGATCGTCATGGACGAAACCACCTGCATGGTGGATGTCGCCCGCTATTTCCTCTCCTTTACGCAGGCTGAATCCTGCGGCAAATGCACTTTCTGCCGCATCGGCACCAAGCGGATGCTCGAGATCCTTGAGCGGATCTGCGAAGGAAAAGGGACAATGGATGATCTGGCCAATCTGGATGAACTCTCCGACCAGATCAAAGCGGCCTCGCTCTGCGGACTGGGACAGTCGGCGCCTAATCCGGTGGTAACCACCCTGAAATATTTCCGCGACGAGTATGTCGCCCACATCGTTGACAAAAAGTGCCCCGCGCATGTCTGCGCGCCTCTGCTGACCTACACCATCAATGACCAATGCACCGGCTGTGTCGTCTGCGCCAAAGCCTGCCCGACCAACGCCATCACCGGTGAACGAAAGCAGATGCACTTCATCACCCAGGATCTCTGCATCAAATGCGGAAAATGCTTTACCGTCTGTCGCTTCGACGCGGTGGTAAAGGAGTAATGAGCATGGTAACGCTGACAATAAATGGGCAACAGATCACTGCCCCCGAAGAAAAGACGATCCTTCAGGTCTGCAACGACCTGAATCTCGACCAGATCCCGACTCTCTGCCACGACCCGAAGCTCCCGCCATTTGGCTCCTGCTTTTTGTGTGTGGTTGAGGTCGAAGGTCAGAGCCGACTCTTCCCCGCCTGCTCCACCAGGGTCGGCAACGGGATGAATATCCAGACCCGCTCGGAGAAAGTGGTCCGCGCGCGTAAAACTTGTCTGGAATTGCTGCTCTCCGACCATTACGCGGATTGTTTCGGCCCTTGCCGCCTCAATTGTCCCGCCGATGTTGACATTCAGGGCTACATGTCGCTGATCAATCTCGGCAAATTCAAAGAAGCCGTCGCGCTTATTAAAGAGAAGAACCCGCTCCCGTCGGTCTGCGGACGCGTTTGCACTCGCAAGTGCGAGATCAATTGCCGCCGGACACTGGTTGACGCTCCGGTCGGTATCGACTTTCTCAAGCGTTACGCCGCTGACCAGGATATGATCGGCCAGATGTGGCAGCCGGACGCCAAGCCGGACAACGGCCAGCCGATCGCGATCATCGGCGCCGGCCCGGCAGGATTGACCTGCGCCTATTATCTCGTTCTGGAGGGATACCGCCCGACCATCTATGAAGCTCTCCCCGACCCGGGCGGTATGCTTCGTTACGGCATACCCGAATATCGCCTCCCCAAATCGGTCCTCGACAAAGAGATCAACTGGATCCTTGACCTCGGCGTCCAACTCCACACGAATCGCATGCTGGGACGCGACATTACCATCGATGGGCTGTTCAAACAGGGATTTAAGGCCGTTTTTGTTGGGCTCGGCGCGCAAGTCGGCAAACCGATGCAGGTGGAGAATGAAAATGTTGACGGTGTTCTTTCCGGCGTTGACTTCCTCCGCCAGGTAGAACTGAAAACCAATCCGCAGATCAAGGGACGTGTAGTGGTAGTTGGCGGCGGGAACACCGCAATCGATGCCGCCCGTACTTCGCTGCGATTGGGCGCCGATGAAGTTGTCCTGCTGTATCGCCGCACGCGCAACGAAATGCCGGCGAATATGGTCGAGATCGAAGCCGCGGAACATGAAGGTATCAGGATGGAGTTCCTCGCGGCGCCGGTGCGCGTTAATGTCGCCAATGACCGGATGGAATCGATCACCTGCATCCGGATGGAACTGGGTGAGCCGGATTCGTCGGGTCGGCGGAGACCGGTCGAAGTCAAGGACTCCGAATACACTCTCCAGTGCGATTGGGTGATCTCCGCCATCGGTCAGGAACCGGATCTCTCCGGAGTCGAAGATGGCAACGGGAAAGCGGAGAAAGTCAAAGTCACCAAGTGGAAAACGATCGTCGCCAAAGACGGCACGTTTACTACCGACCGCCCCGGCGTCTTTTCCGGCGGCGATGTTGTCACCGGCCCGGCCGACGCGATCGACGCTATCGCGGCTGGCCGCATGGCCGCTCGCGCTATCGATCGCTATGTGCGAACCGGCGTCGTTGAACCCTTTGTCGATCGCTTCGAAAGCAAGCGGGACAATTTCCATACCATGACCCGGCTGGATATTCCGCACGTCCAGGAGTCGCACCGTCACCACGCGCCGGAGTTGCCGGTAGAACAGCGCATCCGGTCGTTTGAGGAAGTTGAGTTCGCCTACGACGATCAGACCGCTGTCGCCGAATCGCTCCGTTGCGCCGAGTGCGGCTGTGATGTCGGCCTCGCCTGCATCCTCCAGGATTACTGCACCGAATACGGCGTGGATCAGACTCGCTTTGTCGGCGAATACAACAAGTACAAAGTTGACACCCGCCATCCGTTCATCAAGATCGACTCGAATAAATGCATCCGGTGCGGCCGCTGTGTGAATACCTGCGCCGAGATCCTCAATGTCTCCGCGCTCGGCTTTGTCAATCGCGGCTTCCGAACGATCGTCAAACCGGCGATGGAGAAAGCTCTGCATGAGACCAACTGCGTCTCCTGCGGCAATTGCATCGATGTCTGCCCGACCGGCGCGCTCGTCGAAAAAATGCCGTTCCGCCGCTCCGGTCCCTGGAAAATGGATTCGGTGCCGAATATCTGCAACTATTGCTCGGTGGGATGCAACCTGACGCTCAAAGTGAAAACGGCGGATATTTTCTATGTCGCCGGCGCGTCGCCTGAGCTCGAGCCGAATCATGGCGAACTCTGCGTTAAAGGGCGGTTCGGCTACCAGCATTACCTCGACGGTACCCGGGTCACCAAACCGAGAGTGAAGCGAGGCGGAAAACAGGTCGAGGCTGCCTGGAACGAAGCGTTTGACGCCATCGAATCCGGTCTGCATAAGGTAATGGAAGATTACTCGCCGGATGAGATCTTGGTCGCGGCATCTCCCAAGTTGACCAACGAAGAATTGTATGTGGCCGGCAGATTCGCGCGAGCCGCGCTCGGCACCAACAATATCGTGTCGTTCCACCAATTGCTGAACGACGCTGACTACCATGCGCTCGATCCGATCCTTGGCGCGACCCTTTCCACGGTTGGTCCGTCCGAAATCGACAACGCCGACCTTTACCTCTTCCTGGGGGGCAATCCGACCAGCGAGAATCCCGTCTTGGGCTGGCAGATGAAACGGCGGATGAAGCACGGCACGCAGTCGATCGTTGTCAATTCAGCGCGGATCGACCTGGCGACATACGCGACCGTTTGGGCCGATGCCCGCCGCGGAACCGCGACGACCCTGCTCAACGGCGTCATGAGCGAATTGATCCGAACCAACCGGATCAACAGCGACTATATCAAAGCACGGACCGCCAACTCCGAGCAGGTTATCAAAAACCTGCTCAAGTATGACCTCTCCTCGGTCGCGCATATCACCGGCGTTTCCGAACAGTCGATCCGCCAGATGGCGGACCTGCTGAGCGATCCGACCAGGAAGATCGTCGCCTGGTACAATCTCGACAGCCGGATAGAAAGAGCCTCAAATGACTTACAGGCGCTGGCGACCTTAATGCTCCTGCTCGGTCGTGTCGGCACACCGGGCAACGGCATCGCGCTGATGTCCAGCCAGGCAAATCACACCGGCACACGGTTGGCGGGCTTCGACGCGAAACTCCTCCCGGGCGGCGGCTCCATCGCCAACTCGAAACTGCTGTCCGAGATCAGCAAAGTCTGGCGCGCCGATCTCGGCAAGTTGATCGAGCGATCGGGAAGCAACGTCGCGCGCAAACTTCGCCACGACAAGATCCGCGCGGCTTTAATTATCGGAGAGAATCCGGCCGCGTCGCCGGAGTTCAACGCGCTTATCAACAATCTCGATTTTCTGGTAGTGGCTGATCTCTTTATGACGGAGACCGCCATGGCGGCGGATGTCTTCATCCCGCTGTCAAGCTATCTTGAGACTGAAGGTCACTTGACCAACTGGGCAGGTATGCGTCAGGCAACGACGCCGATCGGCGAGCCTGCCAACGGCTTTGGCACGCGACAGATCCTCGCGAGATTGTCTGACGATATGGGCCACCATATTGGACCGGCGAATTTTGATGAACTGGTTTCGGAGATCGAGTTTATGATGCGTGAGGCGAACTGTGAGGGGAGGATCAACGAGTCATTCCTCACTCCCGATGGCAAAGCGCATTTCGTGCTGTACTCGGATCAGATCATGCCGACCCGAGCCGACCAGACGCAGGTCATCGAACTGGATCGCCGCATCTCCGACCGAATGAAACTGATCCGCGCTTAGCGAAAATGTCATCTCAGAGGTGGCTAAGACTTCGTGGCCCAGGTCACTCGTCCCGGGCGCCCAACCCTTGAGGTGGGTTTATGGAACATTTTGAGTTTATCTAGAATTTTCAATCGCAATCACCGCCATGCCAACCCGCCTCTTCCCAGCGCAAGCTGGGACTTAGGTTTATTCATGATTTCTAGCGATATTCCCCTCTGGATCCCAATTGTCATTGGGATGAGGCGCATTAGCGTGCGGGAGATTTCCTGAGTATTACAAACAAATCCAGTACTCAATGCCCTTGTGCCCCTCCCCTTGCCTGGTTGCGTCATCCCCTACCGTCGCCATCGCAATACGACATTTTTCTCCTCCACTTGACTCGCCTATGAACCAAGAACTCGTCTGATCTGGCGACGGTGTGACCTGCCACGCTTTACTCTTCTGCCCCAAAAAAAGGCGGCGCCCGAAAGCGCCGCCATTACATTCGTCATACTTACTCACCCGTTCGGGTCGATATTCTGGTTCATGCAGAACAGGTTCGACGGATCATACTTCCGCTTTACCTCAAGCAGACGATTCCAGCTGGGACCGTAAGCATCCTGCACCCGATCCTTTTCGTCGTCGGTCAGGAAGTTCACATAGACGCCTTTCATCGCGTATGGCGCGGCATCTTTGAACAAGCCGCGTGTCCAGCCGATACACTCATCATCCTGCTTCGCGTCGCGCCAGCGGCCGTGAACATTCATCGCCCAGGCCGTCTTGCGGTGCGAATACGCGGTCGCCGATTCGTTCTTTTTCCCCGGTTCGCCTTCGATGAATCCAAGGAACAGGTCGCACTCGTCGTTCGGGATCGCTTTGGTGCCGCGTATCAGCACGTCGATCAGTTCGTCAGTCAACGTGACAATATTGTGCGATTTCCAATAATTGCGCGCTCCCGGCCCCAATAACGGGTCAAACATCTTCTGCCAGGCCGTGTACGGCATGCTGTCGATGAACTCGCCGACTTTGGCGCCGAAGTGCCTCACCGGCTCAAGGTTCTTTTTCCCCTGGTTAGTATCGCCATTATGGAACACGGCAAATACGACGACATCACTGCCATGCGACTCTGGCGGAAGGAACGGCAGCGGCGGCGCTTTCCGAAGTACCACCCAGACATTACTTTCATGCGGCAGCGTTTTGACAAACTCACGATACTTTTTCAATGCAGATGCCGCTTCGCTGATCGGATAAACCACCAACCCCGCGAGGATCATCGGTCCGACCGCGTGCAGTTTGAACTCAAAGCGCGTGACCACGCCGAAATTACCGCCGCCGCCACGGATCGCCCAGAATAGCTCCGGATGTTGCGTGTCACTGCAGGTGACAAAAGCGCCGTCGGCCGTCACCAGATCCGCGGATATCAGATTGTCCACCGTCATGCCGTACCGACGCGAGAGCCAGCCGAAGCCGCCGCCCAGAGTCAGCCCCGCGAGACCGGTGGTCGAGTTGATGCCGACCGGCGTTCCCAAGCCGAACGCCTGCGCCTCATGGTCGAAATCTCCCAGGGTTGCCCCCGGCTCAACATGGGCGACTTTCGCGTGCGGATCGATCCGGACCGAGCGCATGCTCGACAGATCAAGCATCAATCCGTCGTCGCAGACCGCGCTTCCGGCGATATTGTGCCCGCCGCCTTTGATGGCGAACAGCATATTATGCTCTCGGGCGAAATTGACCGCCGCCTGAATATCCGCCACTCCCATCGGTTGCACGATCAGCGCCGGCTTCCGGTCGATCATCGCGTTCCAGACCGTCCGCGCCTGATCATAGCCGCCATCAGACTGCTGGTACAGTTTTCCTCTCAATGCCGATCGCAATCCGTCGATCGCCGCCGTTTCGATCGTGCGACCCGATCGCCTCTGGCTGCGTGCGCTTAATGTAGCCATACTCTCTCCTCATGCGATTAATGCCCTGACACTGCTCCCGCACGAAAAACCCGGTCGGAGGCGGGTATCTCTATGGTAAACTTTCTGGCCTGTGTTGATATCGACTCCCCAAAAATCACAACAGATATGATACGCAATAAGGGACGCCCGCGTTAGGATAAATTGGACCAACTTACTCCATTTCGCCGGTATCGCGAGATGCCGGGCCCCCGGCTGGATCAACGGTTCACTCCTGATCGCGGCAAGGTCCGCTTCATACAAAAAATCACATTGAAGCGCGTCGTGGTTCTCTGAGACCATTTATCCCGCTCATTACCATCCACTTGAGAATTAAGACCGAATTATATTCGCCGAAATATCTTCCCCGTCAAGCCAACAATTGCGCAACATAGTCAGCGTACAAACTACAATTGCAACAATTATTCGGTCAATTACGTCATTTAGTATAGATTGAGCTTGCGGTTTTTCCGATAAGCACTATTATAAGGCACCTACCAACGGTCAATAAGTTTGATGAATATAGAGGATAGCAGTATGAACCCGACTCAAACCCTGACCCGATCGACCCAGTCGTATTCTTCCGTCCCCGACGATCAGATCTTTAATTGGGAAGAGACCTACGGCGCCAATCATTACGGCCGCCTGCATATGGTCGTCCGAAAAGCTGAAGGCGCCTGGCTGACCTCGCTTGATGACAAAAAGTATCTCGACTGCCTATCAGCCTATTCCGCCGCCAATCCGGGACACCATCATCCGAAGATCGTCCAGTCATTGGTTGATGCCCTTCAGGGGAACTACGCCTCGGTCATCTCCAACGTTGTCTATACCGACCCGCTGGGGTTTTTCCTCAAGAAATGCGCGACACTCGTTCCGCAGCTTGGCCCGCGCTTCGGCGCCAAAGGAAACAAAGTGCTCGCCAAAAACGGCGGCGTGGAATCGGTCGAGACCGCCATCAAGCTGGCGCGCGCGTACGGCTACCAGGAGAAGGGGATCGAGGACGGTAAGCAGGAGATCATCGTGTTCGGCAACAATTTCCATGGCCGGATGATCACTGTCGTTTCGTTTTCGACGTCGCAGAAATACAAAGAAGGTTTTGGCCCGCTGACGCCGGGCTTTGTCACGGTTGATTTCGGTGATATCGATGGGGTCACGAAAGCTATCAATAAGAACACCTGCGCTATACTTGTCGAGCCGATGCAGGGCGAAGGCGGTATGTACCAGCCTCCGGACGGCTTCCTGAAAGGTCTGCGCGAAGTCGCGGATGCCAACAATCTGCTGCTGATCTTCGACGAGATCCAGGTCGGCCTTGGCCGCACCGGCAAAAACTTCTGCTTCGAACATGAGAATGTCATCCCCGATGCTATCATCCTTGGCAAGGCGATCTCCGGCGGACTGGTGCCGCTCTCGGTGATGGTCACCAACACGCACCTGATGGATCTGGTCTTCCAGCCGGGTCGCGATGGTTCCACCTACGGCGGGTACCCGCTCGCCTGCGTTGCCGGTGTCGCCGCCCTGGATGTACTGGTTGACGAAAAACTCGCCGAGAAAGCCGCCACGATCGGCAAAGGTCTCAAGGCGAAGATCCTTGAGGTCGCCTCCCGTTCCAAACAGGTGAAAGAGGTTCGCGGTCGCGGACTCTTTATCGGGATCGAAGTCAACAATGGTGACGCGATGGTTTATTGCCGCAAACTGCTCGACCTCGGCGTGCTGGCCAACGACAGCCACGGCCACACGATCCGCATCTCCCCGCCGCTGATCATCGGCGAAAAGGAAGTCGACTACCTGGTCGAGCGACTCGAAAAAGTGCTCGTTGACTAAGTCCAAATACGCTGCGCAAACAAAAGGCGGCTCATACGAGCCGCCTTTCTTATTCTCTCTACCACCTGCTCATTCTCGTACCGACCCAAAATAGATCGCGCCGAGCGTGATCACCGCGCCGGCTATCTGAAGTACCGACAGCACTTCGCCAAATAACATAAATCCCCAGGCAGTCGCCAAAGTCGGCTGAAGCAAGAGCGCCAATCCGGCTTTATGTGCGTCGATATGCGGCAGCGAGGAAGAGATGGCGCGCCATCCCAGCGCCTGTGGGACCAATCCAAGCCCTATCAACAACAACCAGGTAGTCGCGTCAGGCGGCAACATCGGCGTCGCTTCGAACGACGCCGTGACACCCAGGAAGATCGCGCAGAAAAGCGAAATCCATGCCATCAGCGCAAGGGTGCCAAACTCGATATGTTCCTGGCTCGCTTGCTTGACAACAGAAATATACGACGCGTAGAAAACTCCTGTGGCCAATCCGAACGCGACGCCAAGAAGGTAGTTCTGGGTCAACTGCACGTCGTCACTGCCGACCCCTATCAACAGCACGATCCCCGCAAATCCGGCGATCGCGGCGACAAAGAACTTGGCGGAGAGTTTTTCTTTGAACGCGAAATAACCGAGTATCGCGCTTCCGAATACTTGCGTGTTCCCCAGAATGGTCGCCATCCCGGCGCCGGTCAGGAAGATCGAGCGATGCCAGCAGTAGAGATCGCAGAAAAACGCCAATCCGGCCAGCATCGACCAGAAGTAGATCCGCCTGGGGAGCCCGACCCTCCTCCCTTCCGCTATAGTCCAGACAAAAAGCGCGATCGCGCCAAACAACATCCGCCAGAATCCTATCGCCGTCGGCCCGAGTCGCTCGTTCCCGATCGCCTTGACAAAGATCGCCGCGAACGATATACAGACCGCCCCCAGGACCAAAACCCAAAACGCCCTGTTGCCTGCCTGATGTTGCTGACTCGCCATGCTGTTAGCATAGCTAACATTCAATCTGCTGCCAAGCCAAAGCTTGTCATTGTGACAATGGTTCCGTAGGTCGAAACCCCTGCCCCGAAGGGGTGCGCCTTGCGCAGGTTTCGACATCTTCGT
>JAMPYH010000039.1 GCA_023700785.1 Candidatus Zixiibacteriota bacterium | reverse complement strand
TCTCAATCTCTATGACAATCTCACCGCCGAAGAGAATCTGATATTTTTCAAGACGGTATCGGGGGGCAATATCACGGGGAAAGAGATCAATTCACTTCTGGAGCGAGTCGGCCTTGAAGGTCGTGGCCCGGACGCTGTCGGCTCTTATTCTTCAGGGATGAAGCAACGGCTCAAATACGCGGTCGCGCTGCTCAATGATCCCGCCTTTCTTTTTCTTGATGAGCCAACGTCCAACCTGGATGACGCCGGCAAAAAGATCGTTTTTGATCTGGTGAATGAATATCGCGCCAGGACGATCATCCTGATCGCCACCAACGAAAAGGAGGAGCAGTCCCTTGCCCAACAGCTCTGTCGGGTTAGTCAGTAAGGCGTTTGCGGTTTTCGCCAAGGATCTTCGGCTGGAGCTGCGGTCGCGATATGCTTTGAACGCCATCCTGATGTTCGGCGTGACCACGCTCGCGGTCGTTTCCTTTTCGCTCGGGCAGGCGGGACTTCCGCCAAAACTGCTGGCCGCGCTCTTCTGGATCATCATGTTTTTCTCGGCCATGTCCGGCCTGGCGCATGTGTTTGTTCGCGAGGAAGAAGCCGGTACCGCTTTGGTGCTGAAATTGCGAGCCGAGCCGGACGCCATCTACTGGGGAAAACTGATCTTCAATTTTACCTTGCTGGCGATCATGACGGCGATCATCACACCGATGTTCTTTATTTTTACCGACGCTCCGACCGGTAATATCGGTCCGTTCCTTGCGGTGCTGATACTTGGTGTGATCGGACTCTGCGGCGCGACCACTATCATCGCGGCAATTATCGCCAAAGTCGCGGTAAAGGGAGCGCTCTTCGCGGTATTGTCGTTTCCGGTGCTGGTGGTGCTGTTGCTACTGTTGGTGGGGGCGAGCACCAAAGTGCTCGATGGGCGCCCGCTGGCGGACATTTTCACCGAGATTCAGGGACTTATCGCCTACTGCGTGGTGATGATCACCGCGTCAATTTTGCTTTTCAAGTTCGTCTGGCTGGAGTAGCTAATTACTCGTAGCGGAGCGCGTCGATCGGATTGACGATCGCCGCTTTGCGCGCCGGATAAAATCCAAAGAACATTCCGACCGCCGCTGAAAACGCGAACGCGAGAACGACCGACTGCGCGGTCACCGCGACCTGCCATCCGGCGAATTTCGAGATCAGCATCGACGCGGTCACCCCCAACCCGATGCCGATAATGCCGCCGATCACGCTTAACAGGATGGATTCAATGAGAAATTGCTGCAGGATATCACGCTTGCGGGCGCCGATCGAACGGCGCAGGCCGATCTCGCGGGTCCGCTCAGTCACCGAGACCAGCATGATATTCATGATCCCGATGCCACCCACCAATAGCGAAACTGACGCTATCGCTCCAAGCAGGACCGACATGATGCGCGTGGTCGAGCCCGCGGCCGCGGCGATCTCGGTCTGAGTGCGAATGGTAAAGTCGTCAGCCTGTCCCGGCGCGATCTTGTGCCGGATCCGCATCAGTTCGCTCACCTGCTGTTGTGCCTCAGTGATCTGCGATTGCGAGACTGCCGCCAATAGGATCATGCCGACTCGATCGGACCCCTGGATCTTCCGCTGGACGGTCGAGAAAGGCGCGATGATTATGTCATCCTGATCCTGTCCCATGGCGTTCTGGCCCTTGGGAGCGAGTAAGCCGACCACCTTGAAGGGCAGTTTGGCGATTCGGATCATCTGACCGACAGGATCCTGATCCGGAAAGAGATTTTCAGCGATCGTCTGGCCGATCACACAGACTTTGGTCGCGGCCCGTTCATCCTGCTCGGTGTAAAATGCGCCTGCCTGCAGGGACCAATCTCGAATAGGAAAGAACTCCGGGCCGCCCCCCTGGATTAGCGTCGCCCAGTTGAGATTTCCGGCGACAACCTGGCGATTGGTCCGGGTAGAGGGTGTAGCGTAACCGACCGCTGGACATTGTTCCCGGATAGCGATGACATCTTCGAGAGTAAGATTTTGCGCCTGTCCGGCGCCCATGCTGACCGGCCCCTGGAAACCGGCGCCGGGGAAGACCATCAGAACGTTGGTCCCAAGCGACGCGATCTGCGCGTCAACCGCGATCTGCGCGCCGGTCCCGACCGCCACCATCGCGACTACCGCGCCCACGCCAATGACAATGCCAAGCATGGTCAGCATGGCCCTGGTCTTATGGCGAACCAGCGAATCTACCGCCGCTCGAATGATCTCAACAAAGTGCATGCGACGAATTATCTCCCACGTCCGCCGCCGGGCATGCGGGGCATGAACGGATTTGTTTGGCCCTGTGTGGTCGATTGACTTTGACCATTTGAGCTGCCGATGAGCACGGAATCACCCGGATTCAAGGGTGATTCAACCAATTCCGCGAAACGCTGATTTTGGATGCCTCGGAGTATCGACACCGGCATGGGAGCGCCATCCTTCATCACCCAGACAGTACCGCGGCTGACGTTTGACCCGTTCTCTTTCCGCTGTTCGCGTCGAACTTGCAAGCTGTCCGACATAAAGGCCGAAGTTGAATCGGCATTCTGGCGCCGCTCGCCATCTATGCCGCGTCTTCCACCGGGACGTCGCTGCCGCTGATCCCCCTGAGCCGCCTGGACGCCGGACGTCGATTGGACCGACGTACTGTCTCGCCTTTGGCCTTCGCCACGGTTGGCCATCACCTGATTCCCTGCTGTCATACCGGGAGGAGTGAAGCGAAGCGCCTGAATCGGCACCAGCATTGCATTGTCGCGGCGCGCGGTCTCGACAGAGACAGTGGCGGTCATACCGGGCATCAGTTGTTGATCAGGATTGGCGACATCAATGATTACGTTATAGGTCACCACATTCTGCGCGACCACCGGCTCCAGTCGGATCTGGCTGACCGCGCCTTCAAACTCCTGTTCAGGGTAGGCGTCCACTCTAAAAGTGACCCGTTGCCCCTGTTTGACTGTGCCGATATCCGCTTCGTCGATACTTGCTTCGACCTGCATGCGGGAGAGATCTTCGGCGATAGTAAAGAGAGTCGGCGCCTGAAGGCTGGCTGCCACGGTCTGGCCGACATCAACATTGCGGGAGATCACTACGCCGCTGATCGGAGCGCGGATGGTCGCGTAGCGGAGGTTTACTTCGGCTCGGTCAAGCGATGCTTCGGTCTGGAGTAACGATGCTTTGGCGGACTCAAGCGAGGTTGTCGCCGCGTCGAGATCGGATTGAGAGATCAGACCCCGGGCGGTTAATTCGGTCGCACGGTCGAAATTCCGCTTTGCCTCGTTAAACTGCGCTGCGGCGCGATCCACATTCGCTTTCTGTTCGTTCACGGATGCCTGGAGAAATGTCGGGTCCAACTGGGCGAGCAATTGACCCTCTTTAACCTGGGAATTGTAATCCGCGTAGAGTTTGGCGATCGTTCCTGAGACCTGGGAACCGACTGTAACGGTAGTGACGGCATTGAGGGTGCCTGTCGCGCTGATCGCTACTACCAGATCGCCCCGGGTGATAACATCCTTACGGTAGGTCACTTCGCCGGTTTTCCGTCCTGCGAACCAATAATACCCGGCCGCGCCGACGCTCAAAACCAGGACCAGAATCGCAATCGTTTTTTTCATACAGGCAAGTCAGCTCCGTATCCGCTTAGTTCCGCCCTCGAATTGGCGCCGGTTTATCTCATTAGACCATTTAGAGTACACATAAGATTAATCGCTGGCAAGATGCTTGACAGAATTCTTTCCGCGTAGCTTATTGGGTTCAAATCGCTTCGGTGCTGTCCATCGGGACAGGTAAAAGGGAAGACGGTGCGAATCCGTCGCAGCCCCGCTACTGTAACGGCTACTCACCAGGCAGACAGCCACTCGACCGCGAGGCCGGGGAAGGCGCCTGATGGGGTTTGAGGCCAAAGCCAGGAAACCTGCCGAAGTATCATCTCGATCGACGTACCGCAGCGTGGGCTGTCGGGTGACGGCACGCGTCCGTGGTACCAAGGAGTAATTGCCATGAGGCGCGTATTTCTTTGCGGTCTGCTGGCTTGGCTGAGTACGATGGGAGCTCTTGCCGCCGCCAACTCGGACCAATCACCGACTGAACTTCAAGACAGCATTGTAGTCACGGCCAATCGGTTCGGTCAATCCGCCAGCCGCTCCATTTGGCCGGCTTCCGCCGTTCTTGGCGATGCGCTTACTACCAGTATTTCAATGCAGGAGGCGCTTGATGGCCGCGCGGGACTCGACCTGCGTCAAACCAGCGGCGCCGGCTCGATCACGACCCTCTCCAACTGGGGGACATTCAATCGCCACATGTTGCTTTTGTACAACGGTCGAGTGGTTCGCGACTATTCGCTCGGAGGGTTCAACCTGGCAGATTTCAGCGTCGACGAATTTGAGCGGATCGAACTGCTTAAGGGCCCCCAGTCCGCTTTTTACGGAGCCGACGCGATCGGCGGTGTGGTCAATCTGATCAGCCGCAACTCGCTGTTGGATCGCATAGAACTGCTTACCCGAGTTGGATCGTATGATCTTCAACAGTATCGAGTCGATGCTTCGAAACTGCTTGGCGCGGTCGGTCTGGGCGGATTCGGAGAATGGTCGGTCGCGGAAAACAACCGTCCCAACGCGGGGAATGAACGAATCGTCTTTGGTCTCCGCTCGGATTACCTTTCTTCTGACAATCGACACAAATTGACCGGGTCGCTGCGCTATTTTGAGGATTCGCTCGGTGTGCCCGGCCCGGCGCCGGATCCGGCATGGATCCCGGTTTACGGAAATCGCGAGGCCAGCAGCCTGAACGATCATCAGATGGATCGGAATTACTCTTTCGACGCAAGCTACAGCTTTGCGCCGGACTCGGGTACGGAGGCGCAGCTCGACCTCTTTTGGGAGAAGAAAAACCTCGACTACCATTCGCTGTACAATTACCGGTTTTTCTATTACACGCCCGAGGGAGCGGATTCATCGCTGAATATTGACTCTGTCGATGTTCACTCCCTGACAGTTTATAATAAGCGCTCGGCGGGGATATCGGGACGTGTGCAGAGACAGTTCGATGCTCTCTCCGCCGGATTGGGGATAGACTTCCTCTCCGGTTCACTGCGGGCGACCTCCGACGACAGCAGCTTTGGCGCGAACACAGTGGGACCATTCGCGCCTTATGCATATCAATACCGAACATACAATTTCTGGTCGAGAGGGCAGGATCAGTTCGATATCTGGACCGCGGCCGACCTCCCTCTTACCGGCCATGTGTCGGCATCAGGAAGCGGGAGACTGCAGTTTGTGCACAACCGATCAACGCAGCCGTCGTACAACGTCGGTTTGCTCGCTATGCCGCGCCCCTGGCTGCGCTTAAAACTTGGTTACGGCTACGCATTTCGATTGCCGTCGATCGCCGACCAATTCGCCGACGAGGTCTTCATCCAGGGACGCGCTGATCTCAATCCGGAGACCGCCCATGCTTTGGTGGTAACTTGCGAATCTGACCTGCTGGGAAAGCGGCTGTCCGCTCGACTCACCGGCTTTACGCAACGAGTTGATTCGTTGATACAATACGTGTACGACCCGGGCATATTCCGGTCGATCCCGCGCAACGTACATCGCTTCCGGAGCAGGGGCCTTGACGCCGCGCTGACTTTCGCGGTCACTCGCGAGCATATTCTTTCGCTGTCCGGGGTAGTGCAAAATGCCGAGCAGACAGTAGCGGATGGCGGTTTCGTTGATGCCCATTATGTGCCGGCCGTCAAGAGCCGGGTCGATTGGCAGGGAGCGGCATTCACGAATATCGGCTTTAATCTTAACTTGTCCTATACGTCAAATCGTAGTATCATTCTGTACACCGGCGAGACCAAGACGATTGCCTATGTTTATGAATTAGGCGCATCGGTTACTTTTCCAGTCGCATCGATCGCGGAGTTTAGTCTGATCGGCTATGACCTGACGGATGAACGGCGCCCCGATCAATTCGGATTCGTCTCGAGTGATGGCGACTATCCGACGCCAGGCCGGCGGCTGATCGCGCAGCTTCGCGTGAACATTCGGTGAGGCACACGCCGGAGAAATATTACTGGACAACTTAGATTTGTAAGTTGTAATTATACTACCTACAGACAGTTGAGCGGACCGAGAAGTTCGCCCAGCTGTCGCGCGAAAGGGATACTTCGCAGTCGCGACTCGCGGTGTGAGCGCTTTCGTAACAATGAGATCGTAAATCCTCGGAGGAATGCCTGTCGTGGCCGGCTGGAGCCTTGAATACTCATTTGATGTTGACCGCAAAAACGCGGTGATCTATGTCAAGATACATGGTATCTGGAAGCCTGCCACCGCCGAGAGCTACCACGAGGATTTCAAGGAAGAAGTCGCGCCGATCCTCGACCGCCCCTGGGCGAAATTGATCGACCTGACCAACTGGCGAACGTCATATCCCGGCGTGATCGAGGTGATAGGCAAACACATGGATTGGTGCCGCAAGCGAAACCTCGCGTACGCCCTGTACGTCCTCAATAATCCAAGCACGTTTAGGCAGCTTCACGAGATGTTCACCGCGGGAGGGACCAAAGAGGTCTCCCAGACGTTCCGCACGAACGAAGAAGCGATGCTCTTTCTCAAGAGCAACTGGATCAATAAGCAAACCAAAGTCAATCAGCAGTAAGCTTCACTACAATTCGAGATGCAGGATCGTTCCCAGCGCGCCACCCATCCAGAGATGGCCGTCCGGAGAGCCAAAAACGGCACGAAAATCCCGATAAGAATTGGTCTTGTTCGTTGACGTTCCGCTGCCGTCAATATACCCGCCGTCCCCGGATTCCAATGCCAACGCGTATGTATTAATTCCGGTAGTCCAGATCCCGTACGCGTTTGGCCCCGTACCGCTCGACTGCATCACCCAACTCGAACCGTTATAGCGAGCCCGCGAATTCCATAACCCGAGCACATAAATATTGTCGCCGGCACTGCCATGAATGTCTCTGAGTTGCATGGCGTGCAGTATTGTGTCGGGCTCCCAGGCGACGCCGTTGTAGTGGAGGATAGTGCTGTCGCTGATAGCGTACACATTGTTAGCCGCGGTTCCCCAAACCGCAAACAGATCGGCGGTGGAGTTGCTTTGCATTGAGTCCCAGCTAAGACCGTCAAAGTGGTAGATTCGTCCGCCGTCTCCGACCACAAAAACATCGGTGGCTGAGGATCCCCAGACATCATGCAGGATCGGCGCCGTGAATCCTTCGGCGAAGATCGTCGTGAAGTCGCCGCCATCAAAATGAAGCAGCGTTTTGTATTCTCCAACGATGTACAGATTGTTCGACGATGTCCCCCAGGCAGCGAAGAGATCGGCTGTCTCATGGACACCGTGGCGGATCTCGTTCCACGCGGTTCCGTTCCACATCAGAACCGTTTCGCGCCGTCCGACCGCTACCGCGTCGGAGGCTGAAAACGCGATCCCGCCATAGATGCTCTCGTTGAGGCCGATAGGCAGTTGCGGAGCCCAACTGACGCCGGTATATCTCCGCAGGGTATGATTGGAGCCGCCGACTACAACATCGTTAGCGCCGACCATCCGCACACAGGTATAGAAGTCCGCCGGCTCCACCGATTCATCGTTCCATTGGTTACCGTCGTAGTGAAGGATCATCCCGTTTGACCCGACAAGATAAACATCATCCTGCGCCAGGCCGTGAAGGTCAGCGTTGCTCAGGCCCGTACCTGTGGTTTCCGTGGACCATCCGATGCCGTCAAAATGATACAGAGTGTCCACCGCTCCGATAACCCAGATATCCGACGCGGAACTCCCCCAGATCGGGCCGACTGAACGCGTGGTCTGTAGATTCGATCTTATCCAGATGAGCCCATTCCAGTGAAAGAGCGAGCCGTTTGTGCCCGCCGCGTAGATATTGGAAGGTCCGCTTCCCCAGATCGAGTTCAGTAATTCGCCAAGGTTGGTGGTGTCTGTTTCCCACGACACGCCATCGTAGCGCAGAACAACCCCGTCCCCCACGGCGTAAACATTGCTCCCGCTTGTACCCCAGATGTCCAGCAATCTATTGTTCACCGGCGAGGCCATTTTGGTCCAGGACGAACCATCAAAACGATAAATCGCGCCAAGTTCTCCAACCGCAAAGACGGTGTCGTCGGCGAATCCGAAGATCGCGTTGATACTCTGCGGACCGTAGTAGCCGGTTCGTTCCCAGGTAATTCCAGTGGATCGGTAAATATCGCCCGACCATTCGACGGCGAATACGGTGCCGTTCGACGACGCCCAGACATCCTGGAACGGAGCTCCGTTGTGCTGTTCATCCCAGGTGTAAACACGCGGCGTAACCGGCTTGAGGACCGAGTCTCCTTCGCACCCGGTAAGCAGGAGTGCGATCACAAGCAACCCCAGAGACTGGACGATGCCTTTTCGAGATGAGTGTCGCATATCGCTCCCAACGCCCACAGCCAAACTGAATGGATCCCCCGCCCCTGAAATATATACGGCTATCTCCACGAAATGCGAACAAAAAAAACCGGAGGAGTACTCCGGTCTCTTGTCGCCAGGTTATTTGAGGTACCGACTAAACCACTTGAGGATCCACTCAAGCCGCGCTTTACGCCTGTCCGGTCGGCCGTGTCGGGAAAGTCCGTGCGGTTCGTCCGGGAATCTGACAAACTCGACTGTTTTGCCCAACACCTTGAGCTTCACGAACATCTGCTCCGCCTGCTCAATATGACAGCGCAGATCCCGCTCGTTATGGATGATCAGTACCGGCGTTTTGACCTTCTCCATGTAATAGATCGGCGAGCATTTCTCATAATTCGCCTTGTTGGTCCAGGGGAAGCCGTCAAACTCACGACTGCCGGCGTAGCCGATATCCGACGACCCGGTAAAGGAGATCAGGTCGGTTACTGACCGTTGTGTTACCGCCGCCTTGAAGCGATGGGTATGCCCGATGATCCAGTTGGTCATCCAGCCACCGTACGATCCGCCGGTGACGCCGATCCGTTTGGCATCGACAAACTTCAACGACTCCATGTAGTCTGCCGCGGCCATGCAATCTTTGTAATCAAGATCCCCCCAGCCGCCGGCAATGGCGTCCGCCCAGGTCTCGCCGCGACCCGAACCGCCGCGCGGATTAGTGTAAAAAACGACATACCCCTGAGCGGCCAGCAACTGCATTTCGTGGAAAAACGAGAACGCATATTGTGTGCGCGGACCGCCATGGATCTCGAGAATGGCGGGATACTTTCTCCCCGGTTTGAAGAATGGCGGTGTCAACAGAAAACCCTGCACTTCTGTTCCGTCGAATGACTGGAACATCAGATCTCGGGTCCGCCCGAGTTTGATCGTGGTCCGCAGCTGTGGGTTTAGATCCGTAAGCGTTTTGGCTCTTTTTTCGCCGCCGTATTGTGTCGGGCAGGTCATGATCTCGCCGGGGTTGTTGAGGTCGGCATGAACTATCGCGGCCGTTTGTGTTTTCCCGTTAACCGAGAATCCCTTGATATGACACTTTCCTTTGAAGATCCTGGTTGGTTTTCCACCCGATGCCGGGACATAATACAGATTGGTCGTTCCGGTATCTGAAGAAAGGAAGAACAGCCGCTTGCCGTCGGCCGACCAGTTCAGCATCGCCTTGTCATGAACATCCTCGAGATCAGTGATCGACTGATCAACAGCCATCCGGTCAAATTTTGGCGTCAGATCACGCGCCTTGGGCGCTCCAATTACGCCGACAGTCCAGACATGAAAATTGGTCACTCCCCAGGCATCGTCGGGGTTCGCATGTCCGATATACGCGATCGTCCTGCCGTTGGGGGAGAAGACCGGCCCCGCGATCGGACCGGCAGGCGTTGGGATCAATTTCTCTTTGCCGCCTGAGAAAGGGATCACGAACAGGTCGTCGCGCAGGCTGTCCAGATCAGGATCTTTCGCTCGATTCGACACATACGCCACCAGTTTGCCGTCGGGCGAGAGCGCGGGGGAGTAGTTGTCTCGTTTCCCGGATGTGAGCTTTCTGGTGAGGCCCGTCTCGATATCTAAGACGTAGATCTGCCAGGGATCCTGCGGAAGGAATCCAAGCCCGTCGAGCCGATAGAGGAGCCGCGTGATGTGCCGGTAAACCGGCGGCTCCTGCTTTTTCTTTTCATCCTTGATGAAATGTGAGTCTCGATAGCGAAGCGCCATCACCAGGTGTTTCCCGTCAGGGTGCCAGGTAGGCTCGCCGATAAGTGCTTCAGCTTCAAAGATCTTTTTCTCCGCGCCGCCGGCTGACGGCATCACGTAGATGCCGGACTTCTTCTCCCGGGTCGAGACAAACGCGATCTGCGCGCCATCGGGGGACCAGATCGGTCTTCCGTCTCCGTGCTGACCGTGGGTAAACTGTGTCGTCTTTCCGCCGACAATATCCCGCATATAGATATTGGTATAGTACTTGTTGTTCTCGTAGTCGATCTGTTCGACCGTATAGCCGATCTTCCGCTCGTCAGAGGAGAGCGAGACTGAGGTTACGATCTTGAGTGTGAAGAGGTCATCAGCGGTGATAGCTCGACGGTGCGAAGCGGCGGCTCGTTTCATCGAAACCCGGTCCTTTCGGCTAACTGGTTGTCTCTTAAGCGGGAATCTAGGGGGAGAGGGACGACGGGGAAAGCGAAAAAAGAGAGCCAAACAGCGGCTTGTGGACTTTCAACTTTTTCGCTAACTATCCCAAAAAACAGGAACTTAGCGGCCAAAAATGGGTTTGCCTTTTGAAATGGAATACTATACTCTTGGATGAGTTTTTGGGACGGGTTGCCGTGAATTTCTACTACAAAGGTCTACCAATCCCATTATTCAGCCTGTGCGCAGTACATACTGACCTTTAAGGAGGTTTCGAGTTGGAAGTTCTTACGCTGATCGACAAGATCAAAAATTACGACGGCAAGGTACCGGCCAAAAAACATCGGGACAACGAGCCGTTGGAGGCCTATTCCGGCAAAACTCCGGCGGAGCTCAAGCAGATGCTCCGATCGATGTTGACGGCCCGTCGCGTGGAGCGCGAAGAGAAGCTCCTGCTGCGTAAGGGCTATAACCGCTTCTTTATCGGTTGCGGCGGCAAGGAACTGATGGATGTCGCCTTCGCCTCCAATCTCCGTGCCAACGATCCATTCCTCGGCTACTATCGCAACAAGGCGTTTGATATTCATCGTGGCTCCACGCTTTGGGACAAGATGCTTGAGGCGATCGGTGATTCGCGCGCCCGGAATAAAGGGCAGCAGATCCCGGCTCACCCCGGCTATCCGGATATGGCGATTCTTCCGCAGGCATCCCCGACCGGCTCACACGCCATTGAAGCCGCCGGCCTTGCCGACGCCATCAAAAATCCAACGCCGATCTCGCAGCTTGCCCCGATACCGGGCGGCGCTTATCCGGCGGATGCGGTCACGCTTTGCTGTATCGGCGAAGGTTCCACCTCGGAAGCTGAGTTCGGCCGCGCGGTCTTTTATTCGGCGTTCTATAATTCACATATCATTTACGGCATCTACAATTGCGGCTGGGCGATCTCAGTTTCGGTCGAAGAACAGTTCCCGGAGGGGGACCCGACCACGCCGTTTGAAGGTTTCCAGCGTTTCGGCCTGAAGATCATGCATGTGGATGGTACCGATATCAAATCAGCCTTGGCCGGCGCCGCCGAAGCCGCCGAGTATGCCCGCACCAAGGGTCCGGTGTTGATGAATATCCGCGTCACGCGCGAAGGTTCGCACTCCGGCTCCGATGACCAGTCGTTCTACATGGATCCGGTCGAGCAGGATTGGCATACCTACAATGACTGCATCCTTAAATCATGCAATGCGCTGATCGAAGATGGCATCATTTCGCCCAAAGAGATCGGCGCGATCTGGGACGAACTGGATCGCGAGATCACCGAGACATCCGCCAAGGCTGTCTCGACCTTTGTGCCGAAGACCCAGGAGTTTGTCGAGAGCCTGGTGCACAATTACGACTTTGATGCCGCCAAAGCGACCTGGAAGAAATACCGCGACGGCGCCAAGCATGACCGTGCCGCCAAATTCAAAGAGTATCACGACAAGGGCTATTTCACGTCGGCGGAACTCCCGGAAAATGTCGGCCCGATGACCATGCGGTTCGCCATCAATTACACGCTGTTTGATATCTTCACCATGACCGAGGATGTCCTGATGTTCGGCGAGGATGTCGCTGACTTCTCCGGTCACATGATCGAGGAGAAAGAGAAACAGCTCAAGTTGAAAGGGAAGGGAGGCGTCTTCCTCGTCTCCAAGAATCTCCAGCGCGAGTTCGGTAACGCTCGTTGCTTTAACTCGCCGCTCGACGAAGTGGGTATCCTTGGGCGCGCCGCCGGCCATTGCTACCAGGGACGCCGCCCGATGCCGGAGATACAGTTCCTTGACTATATGTCGCCGGCCTACCAGATGCTGAAAGATAAGATCGCGACCACCTACCAGCGGTCGGGCGGACTTTTCTCGATGCCAATGGTGATCCGCACTACGTACGGTGGTTACAAACAGGGAGCCGGCGCGCACTGGCATTCCGAAGGAAACCTCGGCACCTGGATGAATATCCCCGGCCTGTTGATCGCGGTACCGTCGAACGCATACGACGCCGCCGGTCTGCTCAAGACCGCCTGGGCGACCGACACGCCGGTTCTCTTCTGCGAATCTGTGGCGCTATACAATCGCCGCGATTGGGAAGGCGTGCCGATGGAATCAAAACTTCCGGATATCGATGAGTTGATCCCCTTTGGTGTCGCTAAGACCTACCACGAAGACGCCACCGATGTCGGCATTATCACGTACGGCGCGACATTCCAGATGTGCCGCAAGGCCGCAGAGATCCTGCGGGAGAAGGGGGTCCATGTCCGGATCGTTGATCTCCGCACAGTCAAGCCAATGGACGAGGAAGCGATCGTCCGGACCGCCAAAGATTGCGGCAAGGTACTGATCGTGACCGAGGATCGCTTCTATGGCGGCGCCGCCGCGACCATCGCATCGATCATCACTCAGGGTGAAGGGCTCTTCTCGCTCGAAGCGCCGGTGAAATTACTGACCGCGATCGACGCCCGCGTGGCGTACGGTGTGGATGGTGACAACGCCTGTTTGCCGACGGTTGAGAAGATTGTCACGGCAGTCGAAGAACTGCACGACAACTACTAAGTCCGATTCTTCTGACGTTATTAGCGAAAGCCCCGCGCAAGCGGGGCTTTTTGTTGGTCTAGAGTCAGTTGGGTCGCCGAATCTGGAGTCCGCGAATCAACCTTCAACTACTGCGCCCTACCATTTATGGCGACTACTTAATCCTGTACTACTTTGTAGTAGATT
>JAMPYH010000038.1 GCA_023700785.1 Candidatus Zixiibacteriota bacterium | reverse complement strand
GACCGGATAATTGGCGGAAGGGGTGGGAATCGAACCCACCAGGGACAATGCGATTGCCCCCCTCACGGCTTTGAAGGCCGGGACCGCCACCAGACGACATCCGCTTCCGATAAGAACATACGGAAGCGGGTCAAATCTGTAAAGACCGATGTACGAACTGGACTTGGTTGGTCTCTGTTATGGTGATTGGGAGGGTTGGGACGACGTTTAACCTCTAGGGACCTCAAAGGAGGATACCCATGTTCAAGTCAGTTTCGGCGCGATCGCTGTTTGTGCTTAGTCTGACCGCGATCGGCGCGCTGATCGCCGGATGCGGCGACGACAGCTCGCCTACCGGCGGTGGAGGCGGCACAACCCGACCGCACTTTAAGACCGTATCCATCAACGGCAACAGTTTCTCCCCATCGTCACTCACCATCGCGGTCGGCGATACCGTGCGCTGGACCAACTTCGACAACGTCACACACAGTGTCACCTCGGACGCGGGGACCGAGTTGGATAGCCCCAATATGGGGAACGCCGCGATCTACCAGCATATTTTCATGTCGGCCGGCTCTTTTCCATATCACTGCAAGTTCCATGTCGGCATGGACGGAACAGTGACAGTAAATTAGGCGATTTGTTGTCGCGCGAATCGACTCTCAAAAGTAATTGACCCTTTATCGCGGCGAAGCCATCTTACCGGCATGCCGGACCTTAAGCTGGATTCGCCGCTTCAGTATGTAAAGGGGGTGGGACCGAAACGGGGGGAGGAACTCGCCCGCCACGGCCTCGCGACTGTCCGCGATCTGCTTGCTTATCTTCCGCGGCATTATCTTGATCGAACCAATGTGGTGCCGATCAACCGCCTGCGGATTGGGGAGATGGCGACCATTATTGGTGAGGTTAAGGCGCACGGCATCCTCCATGGAAAACGCCAGCGTTACGAAGTAATGCTCCAGGACGAGACCGGGGCTATCGCGCTGATGTGGTTTGCGGCGGTCAGATACTGGGAACGGTATTTCAAAAAAGGGATGGTCTTTGCCGCGACCGGCCGGGTGACCGATTTTATGGGGCTGCAGATAGTCCATCCGGACCTTGAGCGTCTGGAAGAGAATACTGACAGAATGATCCACGCGGGGAGAATTATCCCGGTCTATCCTCAGACTGCCGCGCTTTCCAAGATCGGTCTTTCGAGCAAAGGGATCCGCCAGCTCACCACGTTCATACTGGAGCATCTTTCCGAGCGGATGCCGGACCATTTGCCGGTGAAGGAACATCAGGACCTCAACCTGCCGACACTTCACGACGCGATCAGCGGGATCCATTATCCCAGATCACGCGAGGAGATCGAGACGAGCCGACGAAGGTTGGCGTTCGATGAACTGCTTGGCCTCCAGTATGTGGTCTTCCAAAATCTCGGCAAAAAGAGATCAGCGGTCAAAAAGCACTCGTATGCCGAGCCAGGGCAGAAACTCAAACAGATCAAAGAACTGTTGCCCTTCGAACTGACCTCGGGTCAGAAGAAGGTCACCCGGGAGATCTTCTCCGATCTGCAACAGCAGACGCCGATGTCGCGGCTTTTGCAGGGGGATGTCGGCTGCGGCAAGACGGTGGTGGCGGTCCTCGCCGCGTTATACGCGGCAGAGAACAATCTGCAATGCGCGTTCATGGCGCCAACTGAGATCCTCGCGGAGCAGCATTTCCGTAACTGGCGCGGGCCGTTGGCGAACGTGGGGGTGACGTCGGACCTGCTCACGTCAAATCTGACCTCCGCCCAGCGCAAGTCGATCGGCAAAAAATGCGGCGAGGGGAAGATCGATATCCTGTTTGGAACTCACGCGCTCATTTATGACTATGTTAGCTTCGAGCGTCTGGGGCTGGTGATCATCGACGAGCAACATCGGTTCGGCGTGGAGCAGCGCGGCAAGCTGTTCGCCAAAGGAGATTCGCCGGATCTGCTGGTGATGACGGCGACACCGATCCCGAGAACGCTTGCCCTGACGCTTTACGGCGACCTTGATATTTCCACCATCGACGACCTGCCGCCAGGACGTAAGCCGATCCGGACGGTCTGGCGAATGGATGACGCCCGCCCAAAGATCCTCGAATATATCCGAGAGCAGGTAAAAGAACATGGGCAGGCCTATGTGATCTATCCTTTGATAGAAAAGTCCGACCAGGTGGATCTGGAGAATGTGGAAGATGCTTACAAGGAATTGACAGTCTCGATCTTTCGGGATCTTCGGGTTGGCATGGTGCATGGGCGGGTGAAGCCGAAAGAACGGGATGAAGTCCTGACTCAGTTTCGGCAGGGGAAGATAGATGTATTGATGTCAACCACGGTCATCGAGGTCGGCTTGGATAATCCCAACGCGACCCTAATGGTGATCGAGCATGCCGAGCGTTTTGGGCTGGCGCAATTGCACCAATTGCGGGGGAGGGTCGGTCGAGGGGAGAAGCAATCGACGGTTGTGGCGATCGCGCATGGTCCGCTTTCCGATATCGCGCAGCAGCGGCTCGAGTATTTCGCGGCCAACGGCAACGGGTTCCAGATCGCTGAAGCGGATCTGCAGCTTCGAGGTCCCGGAGAACTATTCGGCGTACGGCAGTCCGGACTGCCGGAACTTCGAGCGGCCAACCTGACCTCCGATCGAGATTTGCTGGAAGCGTCGCGCAAGCTGCTTGAGAGGTTGTTCGATAAACCGGCCAACCTTGACAAGCCGTACCGATCGCTGTATCAGTACCTGCGAACCAGTTCAGAACAGAGGCAATTACAGCTCGGGGGAGGATGATCTGTCAGGAGTCGCTATGGAAAAAGAAGTCGATATACAGTATTTTCAACTGGTGCTTTCGCTGCAAGCGGCGGCGATGCAGCAGATGGGAAAAACCGCCAATCCGATGACCGGAAAGGTCGAGCGTGACATGGATATGGCGAAAAACTCGATCGATATGCTCGAGATGGTTGAGCGCAAGACCCGGGGAAACCTGAGCGACGACGAGCGGAAGCTGATGGAGCATGTTTTGTACGAACTCCGGCTCAATTTCGTGGATGAACTTAAGCGTGATCAGCAGACTGTCCAGTCATCGGGAAATCCCCAGAAACCGGCAAATTCGGACCCAACTTCCGCCGATAATTCATAAGACCGGACCGAGCCCCAAATTTTAGTTTTCTCTCCGGCTTGAGGGGTATAAACTACGGCAGACGGGCGGCACGGAAACCCCAGCAAAACGCCGACTTCCCTTGATTTTGGGCAGGAAGAAGGCTATACTTTCATGGCAGGAAAATGACAGAACAGACCGCAGTAAGCTCAGCTATCCCAATGGCTACCCTCCTGGAAGCTTTTGGCCCCAATCTTGAATTCGCTCGAGAACTGGCCCCTCTGACCAGCTACCGGACCGGTGGGCGGGCAAAATACTTTTATTCCTGTCGTTCCGGGTCCGAAGTTACCCGGGCTATCGAGTCGGCCAGACGGTTGCGGATCCCGTATTTCGTTTTGGGCGGCGGAACCAATTTATTGGTTTCGGACGAAGGATACGACGGACTGGTCATCAAGGTTGATGTGGTCGGCCTTCGGGTGATAGACGGAGAGACCATCGAAGTAGGCGCTGGGGAGGATCTGATGGCGTTGGTAGATTTCGCTACCGCAAACTCTCTTACCGGGATGGAGTTTGCCGCCGGTATTTGGGGCTCGGTCGGCGGCGCGATTTACGGCAATGCCGGGGCGTTTGGCGGAGAGATCGGGAGCGTGATCGAGTCTATTCGGCTGGTCGACCATGATGGGACGATCAAGACCGTTGGTCCGGATTACTGCAAATTCGCCTACCGCGATTCTTACCTGAAAGTCACTCACGAGGTAGTTGTGGACGCGCGGATCAAATTGACCAAGGGGGACCAGACCGCCATCGCCGCCAAGGTAAAAGACATTTTGAGCCAGCGGGACGGTAAGCATCCCAATGATGGGCTATCGGCCGGCTGTTTTTTCAAGAATATTCCTGATGTACGAGAGAAATACGGCAAGTTGCCGGCCGGGCGGCTGCTTGAGGATATAGGCGCCAAACAGTTGACGGTGGGCGGAGCCAGGGTATTTGAACGGCACGCTAATATCATCGTCAATTCAGGGACGGCTACCTCGCGAGATATCCGGACTTTGGCCGATATACTAAAAGCCAGGGTTAAAGAGAAGTTTGGCATTGAGTTGCAGGAAGAAGTCCAGCAGCTTGGGAAGTTCGATTAAAAGCATAGGAGGACGCGTATCGAACCGTTTTTAATGAATTAAAGAATGACATCGGGCTTTTTGTTTGTGAGAATACTCAGTTCGAATCGTGTTCTGTCTTTTGCCGGTCTGCTTCTGGCGGTAGCGCTATGGTTGCCGTCGCGGGCAGAGGGGCAAGGGATAGGCTTTCAGTCTCGTCTTGATGATCCTGCGCCGGTCGTCTCCTGGTACGACGCGGTACCGCAGGATTTCTCCGCCGCAAATCCACCGCTTTCGATGGAGCCGCTGGTTCAGCTTCTCCGTCGCACCCCCAAGGTGGTTGAAGCATCCTTTGACAGCAGCCGGATCACTTTCAACACCGAATATTATCCCGGCGAGTGGATGGTTCCCGTAGCTGTTGACGCCGATCTGTTTCTGCAGTACCGCCTTGCCAAGAAAGTCAACCAGGGGTTCCGCAATCTCAGCCAGGATCAATTGGCCAACGCGGAGAAGAACCGGAAGCAGCGGGAAGGTGTGTCGGTGGGGATCGCGTTGCCGAAGCGGCTCAATAGCGTCTTCGGCGAAGGCGGCGGCAACCTTCGCGTTTCGGGCTATCGGCGCATCAGCTTCTCGGGTCGGTCCCAGTGGACGGATGGAGCTCGGGCCGACCTGATCGGGCAGAGCCGATTTCCGTCGCTGAACATGGATCAGATCTATCGCTTTGATATTGAGGGGACGATCGGATCAAAGATCTCCGTCTTCGTATCGGAAGACAGCCAGACCGACATCCCGCTTTCAAACCGGATCCAGATCCGGTACAAGGGGGATGAAGATGACATCCTTAAGTCGATCGAGGCCGGCAACACCAATCTCAATCTACCCAATACCCGATTTGTAGGCTATTCCTCGCGGATCCAAGGGCTGTTTGGGCTCAAGGCCGAGGCGCAACTTGGCGCGCTTCGATTGATCGGTATTGTCTCCCAGGAGAAGGGGTCATCGGAACGAGCATCGATCTCGGCGTCGGGGGAAGAGAACGCGGAGCGGATCCGTGACTACGATTTTGCCGAGGGGCGCATTTACGACCTGATGGAGCCCGGGTTTTTTCAGGCGAGCGACCGGATCATCAATCTGGCCGTGTACGAAGGTCGGCCGTACGCGCGGCCCGAGCAGGCGCTGACGCTTTCCAACGCCAAGATCCGGACCGAGCAGGACACGCTCGCCACCGATCTGTTCCAGGTTCTGACGCTGGTTGAAGAGATCGACGACAATCTGTATCAATGGTATGACGACGAGAATAATAACCGGCACTATGTCGTGTTCAACTCGGCCCGTCGAGATTACGCGCTGGGCGTTTGGATGCAGGTGGAGCGGACAACTGGAGGGTTACTCGATACGATCACGATCGGAGATCTGACCCGAACCGATACGCTCCTCCTCAAGCAGCTTCGTCCCGCGACCAATTACAATCCGACTCATCCAACCTGGCCGCTGATGTGGCGCAATGTCTATCAGATCCCCAAAGGGGCGCGCGCCGATGAACTCAGCCTGAAGATATTTAAGGGCGCGCCGGGAACTGAAGGGACCAGCTCCGCGGTCGACTACCAACTTGTCGGAACGACGTCGGAAACTTACCTCTCGATCCTGGGCCTGGACCAGTTTGATCGCAATGAAGTGCGGCGGCCCGATGATCTGGTGGATGACCGGCTGGAGACTTTCCGCTCGGACTGGGGGTTGCTGATCTTTCCGAGCAGGGAGCCGTTCGCGTCGGATACGACATTCACCGACGCCAATGGCACAAGTACTCCGGCGCTGGAGGAAAAGGCGACCAATTTCTACGCGTATTCTTCGCCGAAAGAGAAAACCGAAGACTCAAAATATTACATCGAGTACTCCAGCAAGTCGCGCAGTGCGGTCATCAAACTGAATCGAGCGAACATCATCGAAGGGTCCGAACGAGTGACGGCCAATGGAAGACTGCTGACCCGAGGACCGGACTATTCAATTCAATATGATTTTGGGACGCTGACGCTGCTGTCGCCGGAAGCGCTTGACCCGAACTCGCGGGTAACTGTGGACTTTGAGTACGCCCCGTTCCTGGCGATCCAGAAGAAGAGCTTGTTCGGCCTTCGCGGAGAATATCAATTCAGCGATGATTTCCGCTTTGGTTCCACAATGCTTTTCAAGACAGACAAGGCTCAAGAGCGCAAACCGCGAGTCGGTCAGGAAACCGCCAACATGACAGTCCTGGACATGGACGGCTCGCTGAAGCTGTATCCCAGGTTTATCACCAAGGCGCTTGATCTGTTGCCGTTGATCCGAACCGACGCGCCGTCAACAATGACCATCTCAGGCGAAGTCGCTCAATCCAGACCAAATCCGAACGTCAATAATATCGCGTATATCGATGACTTTGAGTCGGCATTGGAGCAATTAAATCTGCCGATGGGGCGCGGCGGCTGGACTTTGTCCTCCAAGCCCGCTCAATTGGCTCCCAACTATGAACGTGCCCGCATGCTCTGGCACAATCCGGTCGGCGGACGACCACTTCAGGAGATATATGACAGGGATGTTCGCCAGGGACAAGGGACCCTGAACACATTCCGCATGATCTGGCGCCCCCGCTCTACGCCGCAAATTGCGGACACGAACTTCGTCGATACCATCCCCGCCCCGTCGTTTGGCGGTATTATGACCTATTTCGCCGGTATTGACCCGTATCGCGTTCAGCTCTTTGAGATCCGTGTCAAAGGAAACCGGGGAAAGCTGCATTTCGACTTTGGCCGCATCAGTGAGGATATCAACGGCGACGGCGTACTCGACTCCGAGGATGGCAGTGTCACCGGACTGAAAAACCAGCAATTGGAAGAAGATGAGGATCTCGGCTATGACGGCGTCGCGGACGCGGGCGAGACGGGGTACGACGCTCAAGCCAGCCCGGATCCTTCAAATGACAACTGGTATTCCGCGGCAGGCGGGAGCGGAGAGGGAAAGTGCCCTCTCCCGAGCTGCAATACGGCGCAGTTTGACGATCCCAATGATCGCCGCTTCTATGATTTCCTGAATGGAACCGAGGGGAATATCCGGGATATCGTCAGTCTGGCGATCCCCGATGAAGAACAGTTGTCGAGGAATAACTTTGAGACGGTTGACGCTTACTTTTCTTACACTATCGACCTGTCAGATCGCTCGGATACCAGTTTCTATGTGGTCAATTCGACCAATGACTCCGGCTGGAGCACGTTCCGTATTCCGATCCGTGATTCGACAGTGATTGATACCGCGGTCAGCACCGGCTCGAACCTGGTAGCGGACTGGAAATATGTGACGCACGCCCGCGTCTGGTTTGAGGCCGACCAATTCAAGGCGGAGTGGGATACGGTTGAGGTAGCGGCCTGGTATTTCGTGCAGTCTAACTGGCGCGACTCGACCATCCTTCGCCGCCAGCGCGTTGATACCGCCAAGTTTGTGGTCGCTTCCCTCAGCGAGGACGAGGGGACATTTATCCCGCCGCCCGGCGTGGAAGCGTACGAGGATCAGGCGAGCAATGTCACCGAGGCGCAAAAGGGGCTGGGGCTGGTGTTTGAGGATGTGCTCGTCGGCGATACGTGTATGGCGATCAAGAAACTTCCATCAGTCGATCGCTACTCCGGATACCGGTCGCTCGAGATGTACGTTCATGGCGGCGACAAGACCAACAGTTTCCCGGCCGAGTCGGTGCTCTTTTTCTTCCGGCTGGGCCGAGACGAGCGGAACTACTACGAGTATCGTACTTTGGTCTATCCCGGCTGGGATCCGCGAAATTTCGTTAATTTTGACTTCAACGAAGTGACCGCACTAAAGGATCGTCTGCAAAAAGCGCTGCCCAAAGGGACCACGGCGGACAAGGTCGATTCAGTGGTGGGGAATTACCGGGTGAAGGGGAATCCAAATATCAACGAAGTTCAATTCCTGGCCGCCGGCATCCTCAACGGGGATTCTACTCAACCGGTAAGCGGCGAGATCTGGCTCGACGAGTTGCGGGTAACGAATGTGAGGCGCGATGTCGGCAACGCGGCGCGTGTTGAGGTTGTCGGCAACCTGGCGGATATCGGCAGCTACAACATACAGTGGGGACAGAAAAACCCGTATTTCCGCGGAATCTCAGCGACAACCCGCGGAGGATCATCGGACAACCTTGGCAGCGGCGCGTCGGAAAACGATTACCAATGGAATGTCAGTATCAATCTCGACAAGTTCCTGCCGCGATCGCTCAACGCGTCTTTGCCGGTCGGCTACTCGTATTCCAAGTCCACACGATTGCCGCTACTCCGGACGGGATCCGATATCGTTTTGCCCGAAGATGTGCGCGAGCTTGAGAAATCCGTGGCGACGACCAGGTCGGTGCGCGCGTCGGAGAGTTTTAATCGCAAGGGAAGCAATCCGCTGTTCAAACTGTTCCTGAATCGCCAGAAACTGAACTTCTCCTATAGTCGGAATCAATCCCAGGATGTCACCCGTCCGTTCAGTTTCGGCGAAAACTACAATTTTAACGGCAATTTTGATATGTCCTGGGAGACTCCGCCCAGCCTGAAGCCGCTGGGGTGGACTGGATCGATCCCGCTGCTCAAAAAGGTCAAGAATACCAGGATATCTTTCTACCCGTACCAGTGGCGGTGGCGCGGGACGTTTAACCGGAATATCAGTATCTCGGACGACGCCAACAACAAGCGCGTGTCGTCATTGCAGAGGGATTTTGACGGCGGCATGGATCTCAGTTACAAGCTCTTTGAGAATTTGGGAGCGACGTACACGTTCACTACCAAAAATGACCTGACGGATAAGGACCGGGTTAAGATCGCGCTGAATGGTTTTCGTCTCGGCCTGCAGACCTACTACTCGCAGACGCTGACTTCGACCTACGATCCGAAGCTGTTCTCGTTCCTCGGGACCGGACTATCGTACACCGCGACTTACTCGGACAACTATGAGCGGACGACCAAGACGCGAAAGTCGGATGTGAGCAGGAGTTGGTCGGTGAACGGAGCGTTTCGACACCAGGAGCTGTTTTCGATCACGAAAAAGGGGGGGGCGGGAAGTTCATCCGGTAATCGGCCAATGACCCAGCAGGAGCGTGCCCGAGGATATCGGCAGGAAGATCTCAAGAAGAAACGGACAACGACCGCCAACCAAGCCGGCAAAAAGAAGGGGATTCGCCTGATCGACCTTCCTTTCGCGGGTGTCCGCTTCGCGACCGGTTGGATCGACCCTATTCAATATCGTTACACGAAATCATACAACGCGTCGCTCCCCGGCATGTTGGGTCGCCCCGGCTGGCAATACCGTTTCGGCTTTACCGATGACGCGGATATTGAGACGGTGCGCGAGAGCCGTAATCCTGACGCTCGCGAAGGAGCGAGTTATGACCTCTCATCAGGTTTCCGATTTATGGGCGGAATATCCACCAAGGTCGGTTATAAGAAGACGGTCAGTCGCGACCTGATCCGGGTAGGCGACAAAAACGAACGGACTTCCACCAGTTGGCCGGATCTTGACATAACGATCGGCAAGTTTAAGACGCTTCCGTTGATCAAGGGGCCGGTCAACAAGGTGATCGACATCTTCGCCCCGCGAACTGGATTTAGCCGCCAGACGACGGAGGATTTCAATTTATCCAGAGGATTCGCTACCTCGAAGACAGAATCGCGAGATTACAATCCGTTGGTCGGCGTCAATTTCAAACTGTTCCGCTCGCTCTCGTTGTCCGCATCGTATGGGGTCACCAAGCAGGAGGCGAAACGCTACAGCCAGGCCAACGGCGAGATACTCAATCATACCCGATCGACGCAGAAGAGTATGACGGTGACCAGCCGCTACTCGTTCCGCGCGCCCGGTGGCCTGAAACTTCCGCTGTTTGGCAAGATGAAGATCACGTCGACCATGAATATCGAACTGAACGTGCGGCGGACACTGAACAGCTCGGAATCATCCTCCGCGGGCGGACCCTTCCAGAACGCCAACGAAAAGTCGGACATGATGATCTCGCCGATCATCTCATACGATTTCAGCACCCAGATCAAAGGCGGGTTGACGGCTCAATGGCAGGATACCAAGGATGGCACCCGCAAGAGCCATGTTCGCATGCTCCAGATCTGGGCCGAGATCCGCTTCTAACCGCTTTTTGGGTTGACACTTCGCCCATCAGTCCGGACATTTCCCATGTGAACCGACACCTTGGATTTCTCTTGTTAATGACGATGCTAGTCGGATGTTCGGCCGCACGGGTGGAGCCTCCTGCTTTCGATGGGCAGCGAGCCTTCGCGTACCTGGTCAAACAAGTCGAACTGGGGCCGCGAGTACCCGGAACAGCAGCTTGGGAGCAGGCTCGTGCGCTCTACTATTCCCACTTCCAGTCGCTCGGCATAGTCGTTGATTCGCAGGTATTTGAGTTTTTCGATCCGTATTCGAGAAGCGTAAAGCCGCTGGTCAATGTTATCGCGCGAGTCAAGGGTAGCCGGCCGGAGGGGCCGCCGATCCTGTTGGTGGCGCACTACGACAGCCGCCCACGCACTGATTTTCATTCTGACCCGCAGCGGACGACCGATCCGCTGACCGGCGCCAATGACGGAGCTTCCGGAGTGGCTGTGCTGATGGAACTGGCTAATCTCTTTGCCGCGAAGCCGCCCGAGAGCGATATTGAGTTACTTTTGGTTGATGGCGAAGATTGGGGGATGGAGGGGGATACGGATCATTACCTGCTCGGCGCGAGATATTTCGCGAGTCGAGGGATCCATGGAAAGTACCGCTTAGGTATTGTGATCGACATGGTCGGAGGGAAGGATATGCAGATATTCAGGGAAGTCTATTCCGAGAGGTACAACAAGCCGCTGAATGATATGGTCTGGGAAGCGGCCGGCCGTCTGGCGCTGCCGGCGTTCCGGGATAGTGTCAAACATGTCGTTTTGGATGACCACCTGCCTATCAACGCCGGAAGTGTACCGGCGATCGTGCTGATCGACTTCGACTACGAATACTGGCACACCGAGAAGGATATACCCCAGAACTGCTCGGCAGGGTCGCTTGAACAAGTAGGGCGACTGCTGGCGGAGATAGCATACAATCGATCATTGTGGCCCGATAAATGATACGAGAACCGCGCGATTTTCCAGCTATCGAGGAGCTGCTCCAGAGCGAGCAACTGGCCGCAGACGTCAACGCGCTGCCGCGCCCGATCGCGGCGAAGATCATTAAAGAGACGGTCGCCGCGCTCAAGCAACGGCTGATAGCCGACAAGAAAGAGATCAAAACTGAAACATTAAACGCGGTGATTTTGTCGGCGCTTCGAGCGGCCAGATCAGCCGAAGTGCGGCATGTCATTAACGCTACCGGCATTCTGGTTCACACCAATCTTGGCAGGGCGCCGCTCTCGGGCGAGATGTTTGACTCTTTGCGCGAGACGTTGACCGGCTACTGTAATGTCGAGTTCGACATGAAAACAGGCGCGCGGGGAGACAGAGGGGTCGCGTGTGAGAGCTATCTGACCGAGCTCTCGGAAGCCGAGGCCGGTACGGTGGTCAACAATTGCGCCGCGGCGTTGTTTCTGATTCTCAACACGCTCGCGCCAAAAAAGAAGGTGCTGATCTCCCGAGGGGAGTTGGTTCAGATCGGAGGAGGGTTCCGGATCCCGGATATCCTCAAGCGAGCAGGCGCGAAATTGACCGAAGTTGGCACCACCAACATTACGTCTCTTGCTGATTACGAAGCAGCGATCGATGATCAGACAGCGCTCATCCTCAAAGTCCACAAAAGTAATTTTGTCCAGGCCGGCTTCACGGAAGAAGTTTCACTGAAGGAACTGGCCGCGCTGGGGAATTCACGCGGCATCCCGGTGGTCAATGACCTTGGAAGCGGCGTCTTTATCGATACTCAGGAGTTCCTCGGATATAGCGAGCCATCGGTCCAGCAATCGGTGCGCGCCGGGACAGATCTGACCTGTTTTTCGGGCGACAAGCTACTTGGCGGGATGCAGGCCGGGCTGATTGCCGGCAAGGCGGAATTAGTCAAGAAGCTGAAGAAGAATCCATTATTCAGGACCGTCCGCGCTGACAAAGTAGTGTTCACTATTCTTGAGAAATTGCTGGCCGTCTATCTCAACGGTAGTTATCGACAGGAGATCACCCTGTGGCGTTTGCTGTCGGCGCAGGATGCGGAGCTCTATTTGCGAGGGAAGGGATTGGTCAAAGATGCCGGCAATCCGCCCGGAGTCTCGGTAGAGGCCTCGAAGGCTTATGTTGGCGGCGGCTCGCTTCCGGAGATGGAAGTTTCTTCGGTCGCGATCTGCTTCTCGTCGTCGTACAAAGCTGAAAAACTGATTTCGTCTTTTCGCCGAATGGATCCCCCGATCATCGGGCGTATCGAGAGTGAGCGCTTCATGCTTGACCTCAAAGCGATCCCGCCGTCAGAGTATATGCATCTCCTCGCCGCAATCAGATCCGTTATCGCCGGGTGACCTATGATCGTCATTGGCACGGCGGGACATATCGACCATGGGAAATCCTCGATAGTCAAGCGGCTGACCGGCACCGATCCGGATCGACTGCCCGAAGAAAAAGCCCGCGGCATGACGATCGATCTTGGGTTCGCGTTTTATCATACTGACGCGGGAGAAACGATAGCGCTGGTGGATGTCCCCGGCCATGAGCGGTTCGTCAAAAACATGATCGCCGGCGCGGGAGGGATCGACGCCGTGATGCTGGTGGTCGCCGCGGACGATGGCTGGATGCCGCAGAGCCAGGAACATTACCAGATCGTCAAGCTGCTGGGCGTGAGGCACGGATTTATCGCGCTGAATAAGTGCGATCTCGCCGAACCTGACTGGCTGACAATGCTTGAGCAGGAGATTCGCGCCAGAGTGGCTGATTCGTTCCTGAAGGACGCGCCGATATTTCGCATATCCGCGACTACGGGCGTCGGTTTTGACTCTCTGGCGCAGTATCTCAATTCACTCCCCGCGCGCATCGCTTCCAGGAAAGATCTTGGCAAGGCCAGGCTTTATGTCGATCGGTCGTTTGTTCGCCCCGGCATTGGCGGTGTAGTCACCGGCACCCTTCGAGGGGGATCGCTATCAGTCGGACAACCGGTTTCGGTATGGCCATCGATGGCGCAGGGAAAGG
>JAMPYH010000037.1 GCA_023700785.1 Candidatus Zixiibacteriota bacterium | reverse complement strand
CGCGCGCCTGCAGGAGATTGACGGTGGGGTCCTCCCCGAATTGATCGTCGCCCACTGCCGCCGATGCCATGGCGGCGCGCATTTCAAAAGATGGCTGAGTGACGGTATCCGATCTGAGATCAATTATTTCTGGCATGGTCTATTCCCACTACTGAACAAGTGTCTCCGTCAATGTTCCGCGGGCATTTCATTGGAGGGAGGTTGTGCGACGACTATTGAATGCCACGCGCGAATCACAATGAAACTTAGTGAACCGTGCGAGCACTAGCCAGTGGAATAGTGGACCAACTCGGACTATGGCGGCCCCGACCTCACTCTCCTCAAACTTTTGTGGCATTTACATTTGAGGTGAAAACGGGCTACTCAACGACCAATGGAAGCCGTTGGAAGGTAATGCAATAACGTAACGGGGCTATGCTCGCGACCGGCTGGCAAGAGCTGCAAACTCCTCTACGGAGTAGTGATATTTCAGCTTTGACATTGGTATCCTATTGAGGCGCTGGTTTACCAACGGGAGAGGATGCCCCATTTCTATCAGATCGCATTTGGCCTGGTAGACGAGCTGGTTCATCGAAGCCAGCACGCCCCGGTCGCTAGCCTTACAGAGACTGGCCAAGTCCAAGACAGGCGCAATCTTCGCGTCAAATATGCTTACCAGGCCATCGAGCGACATGGTGTCGCGCAGCACTTTCATGCTCTGTGCAACGAACGCCTTCTCGTTTGGAACACCCTTGCCGGGAATAACGACCGAATACAGGCTCGTTGAGTTCGTCAGAATAATACACTGCCATCGTGATACCATGAACAGGTTAGCGGTCCAGTCGAGAAATGGGCTGTCCTGGGGCGGCAAGGCGAGGGCGGGCACGACCTTGATCTTCACTGCCAGTTTCTGTGTTACCCGGAAAATCAAGCGCCCGATTACTCCTTTAGGTTTGAACAAGTGGCCAGCGTCCAACCGACGGTAGCGGCTTTATTAATGGAGCAAATTCGGATGATTCGCTTTCAGCCATGCGGTAGCTTTCTTGCCAAGCTCAATCGCCAGCCGCATCGCGGCGTCAGCTTCGGTGTCGGAAATCATTTCAACCGAATCGTATGTGGCTGTATGGCGCATTTTCCTGATCTTATGCAGCAACTTAATTGAATCAGCGCTAATAGTGGTTATTGTGAAACCAAGTGAATCGATAGTCCGCTCGTGTTCACGCTCTCGACCCGGCCGATAGCCACATGCATACAGCGCGGCCCGGGCGTAGCGCAGGGCGGCGGTATATGCCATATTCAACCTCCACCCGGTAGCGATTCCTTTGATCTCGGCGCTACGCAGGTCTTCCTCGGCGGAATGCAAGAGCGCCTGAATTTCCTCAGCGCTGGTTTCGTGCAGATGAAGCCAATTATTCTGCAGCCAGTCTTCTAAGCTCATCCTCTGTCCCGATTATGAATTCCTTGTCTGACTTCACAACCGACCTCACAAAATGGTTCTTCTGAGAAAACTTCTTCTTGAATTCTGCATCCGAGAAGAGACTGGGGTTGATCTCACGGCCAATGTCATGTTCTACGGGTGTCAATACCCTGACCGCTTCGCTAAGAGGAACACGCCCGACGATGAACAGATCTACGTCGCTGCTCGCGGCCTCTTCGCCCTTGGCGAACGACCCGTAGACAAAAGCGACCTTGATCTTCTTCTCAAGCGGTTTGAGGGCGTCCCTCACCTGACCATACACGCCAAACGTCTTGAATACGATGTTGCGCAAGTCCGGAAAGATTGGATTGTTCTTATTCACTGAGTAGAATGTCTGATGGCCTCGCTTTTCACCGCTCAGAATACCCGCTTCGGTTAACGCCTTCAGTTCTCGTTGCACAACGCCCTGGCGTGTACCGGTAAGGCGGACTACTTCCGAGAAATAGAATTGTCTATCCGAATTAAGAAAGAACAGAGCCAAAACCTTGCGTTTTGTCCCCGGGAAAAGGGCGGTAGTCATGCTTCCAGTCTTCATACCCATTTAGGGTAAGAGCGTACCCAGATTGGGTATTGTTGTCAAGTCAAAAACTTGGGTCGAGCTTGCAAACACGTAAGACCTGACGACTGGATTTGGAGAGTGCTGCAAGTACTGGGAGAGTGAGGTTTGGGAAATTGCCGTGGCTGTAATCTAATGGCAAACAATGGGATATAAATGGCGGGGTTGACCGCACGGAATACAGAACTTTCATCCTTTCGTTAAGCCTGCCATGACCCCCCAGCGTAAGATTCTGGCGAACTTGGCACGCAACCGGATCTCCCGCGCGAAGTAAACCACCAGTGTGCGAACCAGGAGCCTGAGCTAGCTAAGGGTGAGCACGGACCCGGCGGATGAGGTTCATCCTCATCTGCTGGGTGCGGGAGCGTGGCAACTTGCACCGAAAACAACCGGGCCTCTTAACACTACCTGTTTAGAATCCATGGACACGGCGCATTTGCTGAAAACAATCTGATTCCTGTTTGGGCGTCAACCACGGTGATCCATGTCTTAATCTGAGAGCCATCAGCCCTTGGTCCAAACATTGAGGGCAGCCCATACAGTTCTATAACCCAGGCAGGGACGTTGGTCGAATCATTGCACGAGTAACTCACATACTTGGCTATCAAAATCTGAGCCGCTGAGGGTGGAGCAAATAGCACACTGTCGAGTGCTTGGTACAAGCTGATAATCGGTCCATTGGCAGGTTGTCCACCGTACCATTCAGTCACTATGCCGGAGTCAGACGGTCCAAGGACATCCTCGAGTTCACTTTGGGACAGGACCTCGGATGCAGCAAGAACTACTCGCGGCTGGATCCGGGACGAATCAAACACTATTTGGAAGTGGAAGAGGCTTTCATTTGAGCCATTATAGCCTTGACTAATAACTGGTAGCATTCCCAAATCAGCAACGCATAGACTTACCGAAGTCGATTCGTCTCTCGGCCAAGAACCAACGACCCATTCAAGTACCTGGTGAAATGGCGAAACCTCTGTAGGATCATTCCTGCTTAGGGACTCCATGCGTTCAATTCTCAGCGAAGTGCCGACCCAGTTGCGTGCCAAGGAATCGACTCCTGTAAGGAATTCATTTGCGCTAGCACCGCGAGCAGGTCCAATAAGAAACGCAAAACTCACGATTATGGTCAGAATCAAGTTCCCAATTAAGGTCGACGTTGTCAGTAGTACAAATCGTCTCATAAATGTCTCCTAATCACATCGGAAATGTAACTTAAGGCACAAGCGGCGACACATCCCACACGTACCAGGTATTGCCCCCTGGAGAGTAGCTGCAGTCCCACTGCTTAGGATTGCCCGCAATACCACTACAACCAATTACATCATTCGAGTTGAAAGCTGCACCAGTGAAACCACTTCCGGCGAGCTTATAGCCGCAGGATGTGAATTCGCAAGGATTGTTGACGGTGCCTGGCATATCAGTCTCTCGCTTGAGAATTTCTGTCTCCCACGTGGCCCAACTGCCATCCGAGGCCTGCCAACCAGGAGCATAGGGCCTTACGGTCAGCGCAGAATTGTAGTAGAATGCCCATCCATTTGCGGCCGCTTCGCGTACTAGTTCATAATGATTGACCGTTCCTTCTGCTGGAGGCGCAACGTAATACTGATCAACTAGCGGCAAGATGTATGGTGTCGCATCCGGCGCGTCCTTCCATTCGATGTATAGGAATCTGGCACTGCTTGTAGAACCCTCTATTCTCCACTCCATATAGCCGGCTTGCACCCATGCGGTTGGCTTCTGAGTAGGGAGGTCAAGATTCTGAATGCCGACAAACGCATTGTACTGGGCTTCGGCCGTGCTCATACCAGATCCACATAGTAGCCCCCAGCGTGTTTCGATGTACGCTCGAATGCCCTCCGCATTTGCCAAGTCCTTGGCGGCTACGCAGTGACGCCTTGAGCTCCTGCCCGTAACGTCTCCTGAGTCCTTAGTGCAACAAGCTGCGCAAATACTATCAGCATACTTTGGATACGCAACGTAGCCTGCTTCTGTCCGAATCAAACTCGACTCGGCAATGCCTGCATATTCAGAGGTAGAAGTGCAGTAAATCCGCTTCGCATAAGTCCCTTCTTGAAGACCCATTTGTGAAAAGGGGGCTAGGTATAGGCTGACCTCGGAAAAAGGGCCTTCGGGAACGTACACTGGGTCTCCACGAAACACTAATGTGTCACTATCGACGAGACCTGACCAGTAGTAAGCTCCTCCGACTGGCGAGAAACCAGCTATTCTATCTTCGTATGTTACCCCGCAGCAATCGCTCCTCGTGGACCCATGGTCGCTGAAGAAGTCATATGTTGGTGTGCTTGCCGATTTCTTGCAGCCGATTATAGAGACAAGTGTTGCCCCGAGACAGCTTAACAATATCACCATTGCTCTCATTTCACCACCATCATCTTTCTGGTGGCGTGGAAGGGGCCCGCATCAAGCCGCACGAGATAAACCCCTGATGCCACCGGTTGTCCGTCAAGTTGCCCGTCCCAGTCGATCTGGTGGTAGCCTGCCTCGTAAGCCCCGTTAGCCAGCGTCCCAATCCGCTGACCTAAGATATTATACAATTCCAACCGCACCAATTGTGGAGTTGGCAGGCCGAAACAAAAGGTTGTACTGGGATTGAACGGATTGGGGTAGTTTTGGTCAAAACTATTTCTGTTGGGAACAGTCACCGACTGCCTTCCGACATTGTCCCGTTCGTACCGACCGCGTATCGCGCAGACCAGCACCCGACGAACGCCTGAAGGAACAGCACTCAGAGAGTATTCGAGATCAATTCGTTCACCGGGTCGAAGCAATATCGGCGAATCCCCTGATCGCTGAAGTGCGGGAGCGCTTAATGGAATCAATCCTGTGTGCAATAGAGGGCCACTTACTCTAGCTACTACTTGGTTATGAGCAGTGGCCGTCCCGTGGTTGCATTGACAATGGTCGAAATGCATGTTAGAGAATCGAACGGGACCTGGCGGCTTCCAATATTCAAAGGAGGTACGCCGCATCCTATGATCCACCAAACCAACTGCTCTTCTTGTATGCCAGGGACCTTCATCCATCCGAGTTTGGCCGAAAGTTGCTGTGCCCGCAACGGCGCAGAACCTATGGCCATGTCGAGAGCCCTTATCAAGCCTGTTACCGGTATTGAGTCGGAGACTCTAAAGCTCGACCACAAGTCGGCGTTGCCGTCTCCGAAAAATTCCTCCTCAGTCAAATGTGCCCAAGACGAGTCCACAGGAAAGGTGTAAACACCTAGCAGAGTACTTGAATCTGCAGAGAAAACAACTGCGAAGTTCCTCTTCGGTGATTGCTGTACAAGTCTAGGATCCCAAGATGACAGGTGAAGTACAACTGAATCGAATACCACTTTGAGCACTTCCTCGTCGCGCCCTGGCATTCCGATGACACTCAATTCCCTTTCAGTTAAGTTCTGCTGTCCACCACCAGCCTGCCCTGCAATGCTTCGTCTTAATCCTCCAGCGGCGAACTGCATAATCAACTCTGCTCTCTCTGTAAGCGAGTTCTGGCCCCCACCACCTGAACTCATATCAGTCTGCCCGACCAGCCCACTTGAAACCAAAACTAACCAAAGGACTGCGTGCAAGGTACTTCGTTGCAGGCTGCATTTTGATGATCTGTCTATTCTCATCCCACCATCTCCTCAGGTCATGGACGTGGAGCTACGTCCCAAAAAGCTATGGCATTATTCGGCAAAGTGTCAACCATCCAGCGCGTAAAATCGGTGGACTGCAAAGAATCCCCTCCGGCAATTGTCAGAGGAATCCAACCGTAGCTGATGTTGAAGTGTTCAACGTTTCTTATAATACATGGACTACCAACAGTTCCTGCAAGGTCATCTTCCTGGTGGAGGATTTCGCACCCCAGTCGAGAGTAACTCCCCAATGCGGTCCTCCAAATAGGAAGCACCTTTGTGGAATCAAAAAGTGACCAGTCGTAGTAGAAATACCACCTGCCAGTGCTCTGATCAAGTTCCACCGAGTAATCGTGGCTCGATCCATCAGATGGTTCTACACTGTTAAGATAGATGCGTTCGTCATAGTTTTGCCAGAATGTACCGGTCGACTCTCCCTGTGCCTCCATGAAGCGGCATTTCCAGATGTCCGCTTGACCTGCTATTCTAAAAGTTCCAAATCCGAATTGCGACCAAATGGAACCGTTCCAACCAACTGATGTATCGTGTGAGACATTTATTAGCGATAGACTAAAACTTGTTATAGTATCGAACACGTCGCCACAGAGTTTCCTGCCGTAGCGGGAAAACATGCTCGCTCTCACTCCCCTGAGAGTTGTGCCGAGTTGGTTGGTCTTGCGAAACTGGGCAAAGCCTCTTCGTTGAGCCAGGGGAAACGGGTTGCAGCAGAGGCTACATGTTTGCGCAGCAAAGTCTGAAACGGTTAAGATCCCAGCGTTGCCTGCAACCACTCGCAACTCTTTCCGACCTACGTGCTCGACACTGTCGCTCCCATAGACCACCAGATTGTAGTCACCCCCCGCGACCGAATCCAGATAGCTCATCTGTAGTGATAGTCGAATAGTGTCGATGGTCTGGCCCGGAACAAACACCGGCTCACCCCACTTATACATTGAGTCTCTTGCCTCCAATCCGAGCCAATAATATCGATCACGCGTTTGAGTAATGGCTACGTTCACTTCGTCGGTCTCCATGCAGCACTGAATTGCCTGATCAGGCGGGTCTGTTGGATCCGAACTATCCCCCTGGTATCCGAAGTCGGGGTCAATATCAATACATGATAAGAGCATTGCGGCACCGACGGTCATTGTAAGGGACGTAAAAAACTTCATTTCACCACCATCATCTTTCTGGTGGCGTGGAAGGGGCCTGCGACGAGTCGCGCAAGATAAACACCCGATGCCACTGGTTGTCCGCCAAGTTGTCCGTCCCAGTCGATCTGGTGGTAGCCTGCCTCATAGGCACTGTTAGCCAGTGTCCCAACCCGCTGGCCCAAGATATTATACAATTCCAGCCGTACAAGCTGTGCAGTCGGCAGGCCGAAGCGGAAGGTCGTGCTTGGATTGAACGGATTTGGGTAGTTCTGCTCAAAGCTGAAACTGCTCGGGACCGTAACCGCCTGCCTTCCAGCGTTGTCCCGCTCGTACCTACCGCGAATAGCGCAGATCAGCACCCGACGAACGCCTGAAGGAACAGCACTCAGAGAGTATTCGAGATCAATTCGTTCACCGGGATTGAGGAGTACGGGCTGGTCGCCGGAGCGTTGCAGCGCTGCCGCTACATTCCCATGAACTGAATGCTGAATCGAAGCAGGTGAGATTGTTGAAATGGAAAAACTCGGCCGTTCGAAAAACTGCAGCGGCAAGTTGTCGATCTCAACCCGAGACGACCACGCAAGGCGAACCGCCACCACTCCATTTACCGCGTATCGTGCAACTTCAACCATGGGAGACTGCCGCACAGGGATCGCGCTGCAGAGATCCGCATCGGTTGCATGCCCCATGCCCGATCCCCTGCCCAGGTCGACGTGAATCGCAGTTCCTTAACCTCCGTCTGTCGTTAGGGATACTTCCGCTGGCCGGCTACTCGCGTTCGCGGCGATGACAATATTCTGTGCGGCACAGCCAAGAGTAACGTACAGGTGATGATCGTCGGGATCGACAATCGGTGTTCTCCGGGACAAGTCTGGAAGGATGTCGATGGTGTCCGCACCGAGCCGGAACTTCCAGGGCTGAGTATTGTGGGAATTGGACGCAAGCGTTCCGAAGCGAACATAGTCGCGTAGCTCCGGCCTGGCCGGAAGTCCGGCACGCATTGCGCTCACGGCGTCGTCATATCTGCTCATGCTGCCTCCGAGACCGCTCTGCGGCCCAACGACCGAGCTCAGCGGCCGCGCCTCGCGCCGTCTGCTGCATGCTGATGTCGTAAGGGCAATTTACCTCGGTGGCATCATCTGTGCCACATAAAAGCCGTCCTGCCGGATGGCTCGGACGTAATGAAATGGAATCTTCAAGGACCGGCTGCAATTGAAATAGTGGTTAATGTAGAGTCACTGGACCGACGATAAAATGGCGGGGTTGACGAGACTCGAACTCGCGGCCTCATGCGTGACAGGCATGCGTTCTAACCAACTGAACTACAACCCCGATCGGATTGGATATGTGACGCGCCACCGCGGTGCCGATGACCGACTCCGCCTGCCGGCGTCGCCGCCCATCTAACTGGGCGATACAGGATTCGAACCTGTGACACCCTGCGTGTAAAGCAGGTGCTCTAACCAGCTGAGCTAACCGCCCGGTTCTCCTGTGAACACCGGCGAGACTGCAAGGTTGCTCCGATGTCTCCACCAGAACCTCTCCAACAGCCCGTTGGCAGACTGCTAATATATATGAGCGTTCCGAAAAGGCAAGCCCGCACCGAGATACGCCAAGAAAAAAGCCCACCCCAGACAAGGTGAGCAATGCAATTGACCGTGATAAGCTAACGTATTATGCAATAGCCGATTACGATACTTTCGATTCCGCGGGAAGATCCGCCGCCGGCGCGGTTTTGGCTTTGTCTTTCGCCAAGATCGCCCACGGTACGAGCACGCAGTACCCCGCCACCAAAAGTATCGGCGCAAGGGTAATATCGCCGGTGCTCAGGAAGAAAAATCCCAGAACGATGACCGCGAGCGCCACGCCAAAGAGGATGTAGTTCTTACGGCCAAACGGCCATTTCTCCGGAGCGCGGACGACCGGGGCCGATGCTGTTTTACGCTCTGACTGGAGCGGTTTCTTTTTCTGTACTGCCATAATACTTGCCAAAATAGAGGTTACTGCCACGCTGTCAAGGCTTTTGACCTGCCCCAGCCGAATCGTTATACCGCGCCGACAGTCCCGCCGCCCAGACAAACATCAGCATCTGGCGAACCTCTTCATCGGCAAACGTCGCCTCGGTAAGTGAAGTCATCAGGAATACGACCGAACCGACCAGCGATGCCAGCGCGATCCGCCGTCGATCGATGGATAATCGAAGATCAAACGCCGCCCGGCCGACCAGTCTGAGCAGGCTCCCCCAGATCCCAAGAAAGAACAATGCCCCCGGGATTCCCGCGATCGCCGCGACATTGAGAAAGTCGTTATGCGCGTGAGCATGCTTGCGGCTGTCGTCGATATCGGCGGGAAGACGTTTTATGTACTCCTCCTTGAAGTGCCCCTGACCAACGCCGAAGATTGGATTACTCTTAACGATATCCCACGATCGCGACCAGATATAGACCCGACTTCCTGCATACTCCGCTGAAGTATCCCGCTGGAGTTTGTCGCTGAACTTCTCGCGGGCATCGGGAAGGAGCGCCGCGATAGCCAGGACCAGGACGACCAGCCCAATAATAACCCATCTGAATCTTCCGGACTTGAACGACAAGCAAACCACCAGCGCGATGAGCATAGCCGTGATCGGCGTACGGCTGGAAGTCAGCACAACCGCGACGATCGCCAGCATAGAGGCGATCAGGATGACGCGGAATCGTCTGGGAGGAAGCTCGGCGTTGAATATGATAAAGCCGAACAGGAACATGGCGGCGGTCGCGAAATAGTCCGCGAAGGTCAGCCAATGAGTAAAATTGCCGATCGGTTTGACGACAGCAGTCGGCGTGAACGTGCCGTTTGTATAGTGAAGCCAGTGTGTGCCGGTGAGAAATTGCACGATGGCATAGAGCGCGACCAGCCCGGCGGCGATCGCAAAGCTGTGGACGAGTGTTTCCCGATAGACCTGCTCCGTTAACAGGTAGATGCCGATCGGTATCGCCAGGAAGAGCCATTCCTCGCGGCAATTAGCCAGGGCGGCCGGAAAGGAGTCGGCCAGCGACGATGTAAGTATCAGCCAAAAGAGATAAAGCAGGATGAACAGATAGACCGGCTGTGCGTCGCCGCGAAATAGATTTCGTTTGTTTCGGGCAGAAAGCCCGATGAACAGGGCGAGCGACATGCCGAGCGAGATCTGCGCGAGAGCGATCGAAAAAGTTGACGTGACAACAAAGACCGAGAAAAAAAGCGCGAGCAGCCGATCTGTCCGCTGTTGGCTCATGCGCACAGGTCCGTTTCGATCAACTCTACCAGCAGGTGAATGAGAAACAGATGTTCCTCCTGCACCCGTTGCGGCGACGGATGCGGAACGATAAGCGCGCGGTCGACGGCGTTGATGATCCGGCTGTTATTGGCGCCCAGCAGGGCGATGATCAGCATATTGCGAACGCGAGCGGTTTGGATCGCCCGCGTGATATTCTCCGATTCTTCACCGGTCGCGAGCACTATCAGCATATCCCCTTTGTGTCCGAGGCCGTCGATCTGGCGGGAGTAGATATCCTTGTATCCCTGGTCCACAGAGGCGGTCAAGATCACACTATCCGCGGTCAGGGCGATCGCGGGGAGCGGCTGGCGAGGGTGATCGTTGCGATAGCGCACCAGCAACTGGGTGGCGAAGTGGGACGCGGCGGCGGCGGACTCGCCGTTGCCGACTATCATCAATTTTCCACCCGAACCGATCACTCCGGCGATCAGGTTGGAACACTCGATGATCTGTTCGCCCAGTCGTTCAACGAGAGTGCGGCGGAGCAGCACGGAATCTTCGGCATGTCGCCGAAATCGTTCGAGTTTCTGAGTTTGATTCATACGTTCACTGATTGAATGGGATGCGCCGCGGCGACCAACTCCCGGAGATGTGTCAGGCGGGCATCGTTCTCGAAGTGGTTTCCGACCACGACCAGCGACGCTCCGGCGTCGATCCGAGCGGCGACAGCTTCGGGCGAGTGTAATCCGCCTCCGACAATGATCGGGATCGACGCGTAGGAAGCGACTTCGCGGATCATCTCCACCTGAACCGGCGTCCGCGCGCCGGAGCCTGCCTCGAGATAAACAAACTTCATCCCCAGATACTGGGCGGCCAACGCGTGAGCCGCAGCTATTTCATATTTTGAGTTCGGAATCGGAGTACAGCCCGACATGTACTGCACTGAGGTCAAATTGCCAGACTCTATGAGCAAATAGCCGGTCGGGATCGGTTCAAGTCCGGCCTGCTTGATGAGCGGCGCCCCTTTGACCTGTTCGTCGATCAGGTAGGTCGGGTTGCGTCCGGAAAGCAGCGATGTGAAGAGGATGGCGTCCGCGTGGTGTGTGATCTGCGTGATCGAGCCGGGGAAAATTATCACCGGCAGGTCAGTCACTTCCTTGATAGCCTGCACCGCCTGGGCGAAGTTACTTTTAAGAACGAAGGAGGATCCAACGAGGATGCCGTCAACACGACACTCCTGCGCGGCCTCGGCAAGGCGAAGATATTCCCGTTGTTCGATCCGGTCCGGATCAAGCAACAGCAGAAAGCCGCCGCCGTATCGACTTTTGGAGTTGAGGAGCCGCTGGTAGATCGACACGCCTACACCTTTGCCTCAAGCAGTGTCTTCATCCTGGAAAAAAGCTCATCCGGTTTCGTTTCGGGCGCGACACCACCCTGCGCGAACGACGCTTTCCCGCCGCCGCGGCCGCCAAACTGCGACAGCAGTTCTTTAGAGATGGCGCCAACATCGATCTTGTGTTCAGTTATAGCCGAGTTGCTTGCCGCGGCGAGATAGGTCGGTTTGCCGTTGGTTTGACCGAGCGCCGCGACCACCACCGGCCCCGGTTTTGCTTTTTCGGTATCGATCCAGGCGGTCATTATATCCTTGTCAGTGTCGCCGAAATCGTGAGTCACCAGAGTGACCGGCCCAACCTTGGTCTGGTGCCCAACAGTTTTGCTGCCGCCGGAGAACATCTCGGCTTTGACCCGCTTCAGCTCTTTCTGAAGCTGAAGATTGGTATCTTTCAATTGCTCGATAGCGGGAATGATCTCATCTTCACGACGACCCAGAAGTTGCGCGGCATGTGTCCGGATCCCTTTATCATCGAGCATCACTTTGGCGGCGTTGCGGCCGGTGACCGCCTCGATCCTTCGCACCCCCGAGGCTATCCCGGTCTCCAGCGTCACCATAAACGGCCCGATCTGCGCGACGTTGGTCACATGCGTGCCGCCGCAAAGCTCTCGGGAGAATCCCGGCACAGAGACGACGCGCACAGTATCGCCATATTTCTCGCCGAACAACGCCATAGCGCCGGTTTTTTTCGCTTCTTCGATCGGCATGATATCGGTCTGGACATCGACCGCCTCAAGTATCTGCGCGTTGACTATCTCCTCTACCCGGCGGATTTCCTCGGATGTCATCGGTTGATGATGCGAGAAGTCAAAGCGGAGCCTGTCCGGGCCAACATAGGAGCCACCCTGCTTGACATGCTCGCCGAGAACCTTCCTGAGCGCGGCATGCAGGAGATGCGTCGCGGTATGGTTTCGCATGGTATCCCAGCGGCGCGCGGAATCAAGTTCGGCGGTAACATGCAGCCCGGGGCGCACCAGTTCAATCGAACCTGAAAGGAAGTGTCCGATGTGCACGTAATAATTGCCGACATGAGCGATATCTGTGACCTCGATGGAGAAGCCGTCACCGCTCAGTTTGCCGGTGTCACTGATCTGGCCGCCTGATTCAACGTAGAACGGGGTCTTGTCGAGAATGACAGCCACCGCGCCGTCAATGATCCTGGCATAGTGCACCACCGCGCCAAGCGACATATGTCCACGGACAAACTTGGACTCATGGAACGACCACTTCTCATCTTCCGCCAATTGTGTCAGCGTTTTTCCCAATTGCGCGCCGGCAGCTTTGAACTCCGAGCCTTTGCGAGATTGTTCCTGCTGGCGCGACATCGCGTCCTCAAAGCCGATCAGGTCAACTGTCAGGCCGTGCTCATGCGCGATGATCTCGGTCAAGTCGGCAGGAAAGCCGTAGGTGTCATATAGTTTGAATACGGTTTCACCATCTACGGTTGTCGAGCCGGTCGCCTTGACTTTCTTCGCCACCCGCTCGAACAGCTCAAGGCCGGTTTCCAGTGTCCGCAGGAAACCTTCCTCTTCGGTGCGGATCACTCGCTGAATATGTTCCTGCTTTTCGCGGATCTCGGGATACGCGCCGGACATCTCGCTTACCAGTACCGGTACCAGTTTATAGATGAACGGTTCATGTGCGCCGAGGAGCCGTCCGTGGCGTGCGGCCCGGCGCAAAACGCGGCGCAGCACATAGCCGCGCCCTTCGTTGGATATGCCGGCGCCATCCGCCAGCGCGAAAGTCAGCGCGCGGATGTGGTCGGCAATCACGTGATGCGATGACCGATTGTCGGCGTATTTGGCGTGAGTCAGTTCCGAGATGGCCGTGATGATCGCCTGGAAGAGATCGATCTGGTAATTGGTATCGACTCCCTGCATGACGCACGCGATCCGTTCAAGCCCCGCGCCGGTATCGACCGATGGTTTTGGCAGCGGGACCACCTGTCCGCCTGGCTGCTGGTCGTACTGCATAAAGACGAGATTCCAGATCTCCACAAATCGATCGGTTTCGCCGTT
>JAMPYH010000036.1 GCA_023700785.1 Candidatus Zixiibacteriota bacterium | reverse complement strand
TTACTCATTCGGCGCCAATATGCCGCTGACTTTCTTCAAGTACATCAAGCTCAATCCGTCATTCTCCTATCGCGAGAACTGGCAGTACCTGTTTGAGACCGACCAGACCATTCGCCAGGGGCTTGAGCCAGACCTTTACCGGTCCCACAGTTATTCGGCGGGAGCGTCGGCCTCGACCGACATTTACGGGACCGTCTATCCAAATCTGTTCGGACTGCTCGGCTTGCGGCAGGTGATAACGCCGAGTTTTGGGTACAGTTATGTCCCGAAGATAGACCGCAATCCGGAGATACGAGCTTTCACCGGCAAGGGGACTGGCTCCGCCGGCCGCGCCCAGCTACTGACTGTCGGTATCACTCAACTCTATCAGGCCAAAGTGAAGCACGGAGACGGAGAACTAAACCTTGACCTTTTTTCACTGGGCTCCAATTTCAGCTACGATATGGAGAGAGATTCGTTCAATTTCTCTGACTTGAACACCACCATACAATCAAACGTGTTACCGAAGATCAACCTGACCGGGGATATGCGGCACAGCTTTTATATCCCCGGAACCAGCGAATTGCGGTTTTGGAATCCTTACCTCGAGAGTTTCAATCTGACCGCTACGTTTTCGCTGCGAGGTGATCGTTTCCTCTTTGACGATGTGACCGAGCCGCGCCTTCGTCAGGGAGCGGACTCTGCCGCGCAACTTGAAAATCCAACGCTTGACGCCCAGCAGACCAGCAAGACAAAAGGATGGAACGCCAGTTTTTCGTATCGCTATAATGAGTCCGGGCGCGGGAGCGCTTTCAGCAAGAGCAGTTTTCTGCAGCTGAACCTGACGTTTAATCTTACGCCGACAACCAGTGTCTCCTATTCCCAGTATTACGACATTGGCCGCGGCTATACCGTTCGGAACGATATCTTCTTTCGCAAGACGCTCCATTGCTGGACCGGCGAGTTCCGCTGGGTCCCGATCGGCTCCGGACGCGGCTACGAGTTCCGGATCTTCGTGACAGCTATTCCGGCCATAAAAGTGGATAACTCATCCACCACCGGTTCCGGCACGTTTATTCAGCGGGGCTTCTGATCACTTTTTAGTTGACCGTTTTTTCGGTCGTGTGCCATGTTATTGGTTGAATCTTGTGTTTTAATCAACTCTCAAGCATTAGAGGGGAAAGCGAACCATGACCAAGGAACAGATGATTGTTCAGATGGCTGAGCAGTCAGGCATCACCAAACGACAGGCGACCAAAGCGCTCCATGCGCTGATCGGTTCCGTCACCACACAACTCAAGAAGGGGAAGAAGGTCAGCTTCTCCGGATTTGGGACGTTTACTATCTCCAAACGGAAGGCGCGGGCGGGCCGCAATCCACGGACCGGGGCCGTGATCTCTATCCCTGCCACCAAAGTACCGGTCTTCCGGGCCGGCAGCCGACTCAAAGAAGCCGTCAGAAAATAATCGCTTTCTGATCTGTCGCGGGGCAGGAGTGAGCCTCCTGCCTCATCTTTTTCACTGTTTTATAATTGCGTTTTGTACCCGTCTGTCGTTCCATAGCGCGAAGTTATGGCATCTCGCAAAAAGTCAAATCGCGGAAAACAGACCCTCGGCGTTGTCCTGGTCGTGGTCGCCCTGTTCGTTTTGGTCGCGTTGGTTACCCACGAAACCACGGACGACGCCCGGATCAGCGGCGAAGTTGACGGCGCGCTTAACCCCTGGGAGATAAATTATGCCAATCAGGGGGGGATGTTCGGCGCGTATCTCTCTTTCGTACTCTACTTTGTGGTCGGCTGGCTCTCTTTCTTTATCCCGCTCGGACTGATCTCGGTTTCGTTGGGGCTGTTCTCCAAGAGTCTGGTCGAGAAGACCCGGATGCGAGTCATCCTGCTCTTCGTAGTCGCTCTCTGCGCCACCATGATGATCAATGTCCAGTTTGCGACAGGGAGTTTTATCGACCCCGAGTCCGGAGCGATCGGCGGCTATATTGGGCGCCTACTCACGGTTTTGATGCTCAAGCTCGTCGGGACCACCGGAACTCTCCTGATCCTCGGCGGCCTTGTCTTTGTGTTGCTGCTTCTCTATACAGTGATCACGCCATTCCTGCTCGGTCGCTTGATCAAGAACGGCACCGCGCCATGGAAAAAGCTGTACCTATGGCCGCTCCAGGCGCTCAAGAGCGTATTTAGCTTCAAGTGGGCTTTCCGCTCGAGCAAAAAGGCCGAGATCGAGGATGATGACGAGCATGTGATGCGCAAACCGGAACCTCGTCGTCAGGAAATCGATCCCGAAGAGGAACCTGAGGCGCTCGACCTTTTTGAGGAGCCGGCCGAAAAGACCTCGCGTCGACGGACCACAGTACGAAAACCCCCCGAGCCGGTACAGGTAACGTCGTTCAAGTATGATTATCCTCCGCTCGACCTGCTCGAGCAGAACCCCGACACCGGCACCGCCGTCTCCCAGGACGAACTAAATGCCACCTCGAAGGCTCTTAAAGATACACTTGAGACGTTTGGCGTAAACATCGATGGTCCAATCGAAAAGTACCCCGGCCCGATCATCACTCGATACGAGTTCAAACCCGGGGTCGGGATCAAAGTTAATCAAATTGTCAATCTCGCCGACGACCTTGCCCTTGCGCTTAAAGCTAAGCGCATCCGGATCATCGCGCCGATACCGGGGAAAGCGGCGGTTGGTGTGGAGATCCCGAATCGCACGCCGCAGATGGTCTATTGTCGCGATATACTTTCATCTGAGGAGTTCAATAATCCGTCCATCCGTCTTCCCATGGCGTTAGGGAAGACGACCTCCGGCAAGCCATACGTCGCGGACCTTACCAAAATGCCCCACCTGCTGATCGCCGGAGCGACCGGTTCCGGCAAGTCGGTCTGCATGAATGTGCTGATCACCTCGCTCATTTATCGCATGCACCCGCTGCAGGTTCGTTTCATCTTCGTTGATCCCAAGATGCTCGAGTTGTCGGTCTATCAGGGGCTGCCGCATCTGGGACGCGCGGTAGTGACCACCCCTCGAGGGGCGGAAAAGGTTCTCGCAGACGCGGTCGTAGAAATGGAGACTCGCTATCGCCGTCTCGCCACAGCGGGTGTCCGCAATATCGAGGACTTCAACAAAAAGCAGGCGAAAGAGGAAGACAAACTTCCCTATATCGTGATCTTTGTTGACGAGCTCGCGGATCTGATGATGTCATCGCAATCGTCCAAGACCGAAATGCTGATAACCCGGCTCGCGCAGATGGCTCGCGCGGTCGGGATCCATCTCATCCTGGCAACCCAGCGCCCGTCAGTGGATGTCATCACCGGTCTTATCAAAGCCAATTTCCCCGCGCGTATAGCGTTCCAGGTCGCCACCAAGGTTGACTCGCGAACCATCATCGACGCCAATGGCGCGGAAAAACTGCTCGGCTCGGGAGATATGTTATTCCTTTTTGCCGGCCAGCCCGAACCGATCCGTGTTCACGGAGCGTGGCTCTCGAGCGAAGAAACCGACAAGATCGTTCATTTCATACGTGAACAGAAGATCGGCATGCTTGCCCTGCAGGGGATATCCCAGACCAACGCCGATAAGGAAGAGGCTGAGGTTGACCTTGGCGATCCGCTCTTCCGGGAAGCCTGCGAAGTGGTCATTCGCCACAAACAGGGTTCGGTTTCGCTGCTCCAGCGCAGACTGGGCATCGGTTATCAGCGCGCGGCACGCTTGATCGACAAACTCGAGGAAGCCGGCATTGTCTCTCCTTTCGATGGCTCCAAAGCGCGCGAGGTCATTGTTGACAAGACGTATTTGGAAACGCTTTTTGCCGCTCCCGCCGGCGCCGGCAAAGCCGATTCCGACCTGAACTGACCTCTTGTTTATCCGTATAATATAGGCGTATGACTACCAAAGGCATAACTCTCGTACTTTGCCTGGCAATGCTCGCGATCGCGGCATCTGCCGAAGATAAGTTCGACTTGATCAAGGCGAACCTGGCCAAGGCTGAATGCATCCAGATCCAGTTCATGAGCATCCTGGAGTCCGATATATTTGACCGTACAGACACCGCTCAGGGAACTGCTCTGCTCGCCAAAGATGGACGCTTCCTGGTTACGATCGGCGAAGACAGATATCTCATGGCCGGCGATCTGCTGTACAGCTATTCCAAAGCGAATAATCAGGTTATCATCGAAGATGTGGACTCCTCCCGGGCCGTCAGCTCCGAAGTCGCCTATATTCGGAAGCTTGACGACTGGTACAAAACCCGTATACTTAGGCCGGACCGCGAGTACTTCCTGGTACGCACCGGTCCCAAAGGGAACTCTATTCCGGATTCGATGACCGTTTCTATCGACCCGAAACAGGGACGAATTTCCCGTATCGCCTATTTTGACCTGAATGACGAATTGGTCACCGTGGTTTTTGTAAAGGAGACGCATCACGACGCCTGCGACCAGCGGCGATTCGAACCTGATTTCCCCAGGTCTGCCGAGCGCGTGAAGCTATGAGCGCATGAAGTTTTATCTTCATAAATTGGGTTGCCCGAAAAACGACGTCGACGCGGATTATATCTCGGCTCGACTTATCGATGAGGGGCACCTTCCGGTGGCCAGTCCCGACGACGCCGAATCGATCATAGTCAATACCTGCGGATTCATTCTTCCGGCCAAGGAAGAGTCGATCAATGAGATCCTCCGTTTGGGACAGCTCAAAAAGCAGGGGACGCTCCAGCGGCTTTACGCGACCGGGTGTCTCACTCAACGCTACGGCGATGAAATGCTCGATGGGATGCCGGAACTTGATGGCGCTTTCGGGCATGGCGCGCTTGATTCCATAGCTACCGCCGTCACCAACAAGACCATTTCACGCAAGACCGTCCGTATTGAGTCGCGAAAGCTCGGGTATTTGAGCTGGCGGGATCGGTATATCTCTGACGGTTTTCCGTATTCGTATCTCAAGATATCCGACGGTTGTGACCGCGCCTGCGCCTACTGCGCGATCCCGCTGATGCGCGGCAAGTTCCGGAGCCGTCCTCTTGACTCGCTGCTTCGCGAAGCAGAGTTCCTTGCCAGGAACGGTAAACGGGAACTGATCCTGGTCTCACAGGAAGCGACCATGTACGGCTACGGCCTTCCGGATAATATGAATGTCATCAAGATGCTTCAGGAGCTTGAAAAGATCGATGAACTCAAGTGGATCCGCCTGATGTACCTTTATCCGGCGGCTCTGTCCGAGGATCTGATCGATTATCTTCTGGAAGATAACAAAACCCTTCCTTATTTCGACCTGCCGCTGCAGCATATTAGTGATTCAGTGCTTACCGCCATGCGTCGGCGAGTAGATCGCGACCGGATCGAGCGATTGATCGAACGCATCCGTTCCAAAACCGGCCGGGCGACGTTGCGCACGACATTCATTGTTGGCTTTCCGGGGGAGACCGACGCCGACTTCGCCGAACTGGTTGACTTCACTCAGCAAATTGGCTTCGACCGCATGGGTGTGTTCCCATACTCGCCCGAAGAGGGAACTCCGGCGGAGCAGATGTCCGGACAGGTACCCGAAGAGATCAAAACTGAGCGGATGGATACGCTAATGACCATTCAGCGTGAGATCGCGTTCGCCAAAAACGTTGAGCTGGTGGGGCGGAGGATCGAAGTTTTGATCGACAGTGTCAGCGACGACGGACACGCGGTTGCCCGCTCGCGGGGAGATTGTCCGGATATCGACCAGGAAGTGCATGTCCAGGGAGGCGAACTGGCGGTCGGCCAGCTTCGCGTGGTACATATAGATTCAGCCGACGGGTATGATCTTTCGGCAACAACAGTGAGTACGTAGAATGATCCATATCGAACGACTTGGCATTTACCTCTCCAAACCGGTTGCTTTCCTGATCATGGTGATCTATCTGGTGCAATCCGGTCTGCTCGTCTATCTGATCACCGACAAGTTTGATCTTGAGAAACAGATCGACTACCAACAGAGCCGGATCATCGAGCTCGAAGACAAACTAAAATTGTATAAGGTAATTGAGGACCTTGAGATCGGCTTCACGGATCCGGAAGTGACCCAGCTGACCAATGTCATCTGGAACGAAAGCAAGAAGTACAACTATGACCCGATCTTTGTGGTCTCGGTGATCATGGTTGAGTCAACCTTCAAGAAACAGCAGGTATCGGATTCCGGCGCCGCCGGATTGATGCAACTTCGTCCTTTTGTCGCCAGATCGATCGCCCCAAGAGCCGGCGTCGAATGGGAAGGAACAGAGACGCTGCATGAATCAGAGGCGAATATCAAGCTGGGGACGTATTTCCTGTGGGAACAGATACTTAAGCATGGCGACATCAAGAAGGGCCTGGTCGCCTACAATATCGGCGAAACAAGATTGCGCGACCTGATACGCAACGGTCAGCCGTTGCCCCTTACGTATATGAACAAGGTGATGTCCACCTATAAGCGATTGAAAGCGAGCTACCAAGTTTGAGACCGGGACTGAAGATCATAGCAGTAGTGGCGATCTCCGCGATCGCGTTAACGATGGTTGTCGGATGCGGCGGCGAAGCCTCGCTTAGTCAGTTGACCAAGGAAGATCTGTTCTCTTTAGGAAAGCAGAAGCTTGAGGCCAGAAAGCATCTCGCCGCTATTCAGGCGTTTCAAACGCTGGTCTACACGTATCCCGGCGATCCAATTGTTGATACCGCCCAGTATTACCTGGCTCTCTCGTACTACGGCAACAAAGACTACGCTCTGGCCGAAGCCGAGTTCAACCGTTTGGTCGTGAACTATCCGGCGTCGCCCTTTGCCACGCAATCTCAATTCATGCGAGCGGTCTCCGCCTTTGAGAGCACTCCCAAGCATTACGGCCTTGATCAGACGGAAGTTGAGACGTCGATCAAGCTGTTCGAGGATTTCATCATCGATCATCCCGAATCCGAGATGGTCGTCGACGCTAACAAGTATCTCGCGGCCGCACGCGGACGTCTTGCTAAAAAAACTTATATGTCGGGGTTGACCTATTCGCGGATGGGAGCCTCTCGGTCGGCCAAGGTCTATTACCAGAAAGTGATAGACGATTACACCGCGAGCGAATTCGCTCCGCTGGCCAGTTACAATTATGCCTGCGAGGAGATGAAATTGCGGAATTACGATGAGGCAAGACGCCGTTTCGACAATTTCGCGACCGTGTTTAGTACCCACGAACTTGCCCCGGAGGCAAGATCCAAGGCGGTGGAGGCAGCCTTCAAATCCGCGTTACACGCGTTTGAGAAGAAAGACTATCCAGTCGCGGCGGAAAAGTTCGCGGCGTTCAAGAAAGACTTCCCAGCCGACGAACGGGTGAAGAAAGCTGACGAGTATATCGCGCGCATCAGCGCGACCTCGGCGCAACCAACCCCTCAGGCGAATGCGGACTCCAAATAATGGCGGCGAGTGGGGGATCCTCGGCGGAGCCTTCAATCCGGTCCATCACGGCCATATAGCGCTGGCCTCCGATATCCGCGCGGCGAGAGGTTCTGACGGCGTCCTGCTGGTTCCATCCTTTATTCCGCCTCGCAAAACAGTGACTGGCATGGCCGATTTTGAGGATCGGGTCCGGATGCTCGAACTCGCGATCGCCGATGATCCAACCCTGCGGATAAGCAGGATCGAGTCTGAATCGGCTACACCCGGCTACACCCTGCTGACTGTCCGCGCTCTCAAAAAGCGATATCCCGACGTTTCTTTCTATTTTATCATTGGAGCGGACCTGCTCGCCGAGTTTAGCGGCTGGTACGAGGCTGAGGAGATCCTCAAAGAGCTTCCGGTTGCAGTTGGGTCGCGACCAGGCGCCGCTTTGCAGCTGCCGGAAAACCTGCCCCGAGCTCGGTTTACCGTGTATGACACTCGCTTGCTGGATATCGCGTCCCGCGACATCAGGGCGGCTGTAGCGGCTGGCATTACCGGGTCCCAGCTCGCTAAACTGGTGCCGGAGCAGGTCGCGGATTACATTCTGGAACGAGGACTCTACAGGTGAACGCGAAAAAGAAAAGCATCTGGCTCATTGATGGCACGGCGATCATGTACCGAGCCTATTTTGCGTTCATTCGCAACCCCTTGATCAGCTCAAAAGGGGAGAACACCTCGGCCGTGTACGGCTTTGTCAATTCGGTCCTCAAGATCGTCCGCGACGAGAATCCTGATTATGTGGCGGTCGTCTTTGATTCCAAGCACCCGACATTCCGCCACGAACGTTATGAGCAGTACAAATCAACCCGCGCCAAAATGCCGGATGATCTGGCGGCGCAGATCCCGCGTGTGCATGCCGCGATCGATGCTTTGAATATCGCCGAGTTTGAGATGGCCGGATTCGAGGCGGATGACATTGTCGGCACCCTGGCCAAAGAGGGAGAGCGCAAGGGATTTGAGGTCTGGTGTGTCACCGGAGACAAGGACTACTTCCAACTGGTCTCGGACTCGGTAAAGATATATACGCCGAAGAAAGTTTCCGAGACTCCGGAGCGCTTCGGCAGGGAAGAGGTCAAGGCGAAGTTCGGCGTCTATCCGGAGCAGGTTATCGATAAACTGGCGCTGATGGGAGACAGTTCGGACAACATACCGGGCATCCCGGGGATCGGCCCCAAGGCCGCCGACTCATTGCTCGAACAATTCAAAGATCTCGACGATATCTACGCCAATCTCGATCAGGTGAAAGCGAAAGGGACACGCGAAAAGCTGGCCGCCAACAAGGAGCTCGCCTACCTTTCAAAAGAGCTATCTACCATTCATTGCTCGGTTCCGATCACAATTGACCTCGACGAACTGGTCCGAAAGCCGGTGAAGTTCGAACAAGCCAAGCGGCTCTTTCTGGAATTGGAGTTCCCCACGATCATCAGTCAGCTTGCCCCTGAGATCGGCGCCGCCCCAACGCTTTTTGAGACTCCCGCAAAGGACAAAACTGATTATCATGCCGTCGGTTCTATCGCGGAGCTCACAACACTGGTCGCAAATCTGGCGAAACGACACGAGATCGCGATCGACACCGAAACAGATAATATCAATCCGCTTGACGCGAGTCTGGTGGGCGTATCGCTGTCGGATCGGGCCAAGACCGGCTGGTATGTTCCTCTGCGACACACCGGATCCAGGAGCGGCAATCTGCCGGTTGACGAAGCCACCGCGCTGTTGAAAACACTTTTTGAGAATACCAACGTTCAGAAGATCGGGCAGAACATCAAGTACGATCTCCAGGTCCTGAGGAGACATGGGATCGAAGTATCCCCTATCTCCTTTGACACTATGGTCGCGTCCTACGTGGTCAACCCGACCGAACGGCAGCACTCGCTGGACTTTCTCGCGTTCAAGTATTTCGATTATCGAAAGACCCCCATCAAGGAACTGATCGGCTCAGGCAAAACAGAGACTACCTTTGATAATGTGCCGATCGAGAAAGCCGCCGCCTACGCCTGCGAGGACGCGGACTTTACGTTTCGGTTGCGCGAGATCTTTGCGCCCAGGATCGAAGAGCTAGATCTGCACAATCTCTATTACAATATCGAACTCCCTTTGATCTCGGTGCTCGCCGACATGGAGGAGGCTGGCGTCCAGATCGACGCCAGGTTTCTGGCTAAACTCTCCAGGGAAATGGAAGGAAAGCTCGAGGAGCTGAAGAAGCAGATCTACAAGATCGCGGGAACAGAGTTTAATATCAATTCCACCCAGCAGCTCTCACATATCTTGTTTGAGAAGCTGAAGCTCCCGACCAAAGGCAAGACCGCCAGCGGCAAGGGTTTCTCGACCGATGTCCGGGTGCTCGAAGAGTTGGCGACAGTCCACGAATTGCCGCGGCTGATCCTTCAGCACAGGCAATTCGGCAAGTTGAAATCGACCTACGTTGACGCGCTCCCGGAGATGATCAACGCACGGACCGGTCGGGTGCATACATCGTTCAACCAGACGGTCGCCGCCACCGGCAGATTGTCATCCACCGATCCGAACCTTCAGAATATCCCGATCCGGACGGATGACGGCCGTGAGATCCGCCGTGCCTTTGTCGCCCGCGACAAGGATCATTGTCTATTGACCGCTGATTACAGCCAGATCGAGCTGCGCATTCTTGCCCATTACACTGAGGATCCTGGGCTGGTTGACGCCTTCATGAAAGGCGAGGATATTCATGCGCGCACCGCGGCGGCGGTATTTGGGGTTGACATCAAGGACGTGACCTCCGCCCAGCGGCGGATCGCCAAGACCACCAATTTCGCGATCATTTACGGTGTCACCGCCTTTGGCCTCAGCCAGCAGACCAATCTCAGCGCCCATGAAGCCCAGCAGTTCATTGACAAGTATTTCAAGCGGTATCCGGGGATCAAGAAATATATCGATGACACGATCGAGTTTGCCCGGAAGAATGGCTATGTGACCACCCTGTTCAATCGCCGCCGTTATCTCCCCGAGATCAACGACGCCAACCGGAATGTTCGCCAGTTCGCCGAGCGGACCGCCATCAACACGCCGATCCAGGGGACCGCCGCTGACATTATAAAAGTCGCGATGCTGAATATCCATAGATCCCTGGCAGGGATGCGCTCGAAGATGGTGCTCCAGGTGCATGACGAATTAGTCTTTGATGTGCATCGGGACGAACTCGACAAAGTTACCAGGATCGTCACCGACGGCATGCAGAGCGCGTACGACCTCAAAGTCCCGTTGATAGCGGATATTGGCACCGCCGACAACTGGCTCGACGCAAAGTAGCTTATATTCTATGCTCATTGGCCTGACAGGACAGATCGGCGCCGGTAAATCTACCGCGGCGAAAATACTCGCTCAATTCGGCGCCGCTATTGTTGACGCGGATATGATCGGCCGTCAGGTAGTCGAACATTCGCCGACACTTCTCCGAAAGCTGGTTAAGCGGTTCGGCAAGGGCATATTGTCTCCGACCGGCAGGCTCAACCGCAAGGCCCTGGCCAAAATCGCGTTCGCCAGTCCCAGATCGACCCGTGCCCTCAATGCTCTAGTACATCCTTACCTGCTCAGGGAGCTTTATCGCCAGGTCAAGCTCCATAGCAAGCGTCGGAAAGCAGTGATCATTGATGCCGCCCTCTTGCTGAATTGGCGGCTGGATCGCGAAGTCGATCCGACAATTGTCATCACCGCTCCACTCGCTATTCGAATAAAACGGATGTCCGCACGCGGCCTGAGCCGGGCAGAAGTGATCGCCCGCCAGAAATCGCAGCCAACAGTGGCGGAACTTCGCTCCAGGGCCGACTTTGTGATCTCCAACTCGGGAACTTCGGCGGAACTTCGTCAGAAACTCACAAAACTCTGGCGGATACTCCAAAAATCAGATTGTTAGCCCCAGATCCGCGGAGGACAGCGCCGGCCTGTTTTAACTTGCCCGCTTTCAACCATCTACCTACTTTTTCAGTATGACATTTGCGATCGTCAAAACCAATCTTCTCGATCTCTGGACCGAGCCGAAATACAATTCCGAGCGGGCCAACCAGCTCTTTTTCGGCGAACCGGTGAGAGTAGTTGGAGAGCAGGTCGAGAACTATGTTCGAGTTGAGCAATCCGACGGGTACGGCGGATATCTGGATATCCGCCACCTGCTGGAGATAGGCGCGGATCAATACAAGGCTCAGACCGAGCGCTCGACCGGTGTGATCATCGTGCCACAAGCCAAGATCGTCGACTCGCATGGCTCGGCCGTACCGCCTTACTTTCTACTCTATGGCACCAGGGTCCAGATTCGCGACTCGATGCGTGGGCTCACGGAGATAGTAGTCCCCGGGGGAGACCCGATTTTTGTCAAGACTGCCGCGGCAAACGAGATTCCCGGCCAGGGCTCCAGGATCGGCGGCAATACACTGGTCACCGAAGCCCGCAAATTTCTCGGCGTTCCATATCTCTGGGGCGGCGTCTCTCCATCGGGCTTTGATTGTTCCGGCCTCACTCAGACCATTTGCCGGCGGTTCGGCATACGGATACCTCGAGACACCAAGGACCAGATCAACATCGGCGAGAAGGTCCCGCGCTCCAAGGTCAAGACCGGCGACCTCGTATTTTTCAATCGTCATGTAGGCTTTGCCATTGGGCACGACCGGCTGATTCACGCCTCCATAGGCGGGTCGGGGGTTCGGGTCAATTCGCTCAAGGCCGGCGAGCCGGATTATCGCGAAGACCTCGACAGGGATTTCAACCAGGCACGAAGGATCGTTGGATGATCATTGACTCGTTCAGATTGTCGCTTCCGCTGAAAAAGAAGTTTGTGGTCGCCAAAGGCGGAGCCGATATTAAGACCAATCTGCTGACTGTGATAAACAATCGCTATTTCGGCGAGGCTTCAGGGTCGGTGCACTACGGCCCATCGGTCGAGCAGATCGAGGCCGACCTCGCCAAGGGGATCGGATATCTTCGCCAGTCGGAGCAAATAACGACCCACACACTCGTGGAAATTGCCGAATACGATATCAGTTCGGTCGCTCGCTCCGCTCTTATGGGGATGGTTTTACACTTTCTTTCGGGCGAATCAGAAAGATATCCCTGGGAGATCCTGGGCCTCCAGACGCCAGTCGGCATCAAAAGCTCGTTTACGATCGGCATTGACGATCCATCGGAAATGCTGAAGGCGATCAGGGACTGCAGCCACCCGATCATCAAGGTCAAGCTTGGCTTCGAGGGTGATCTTAAGGTTGTTGAAGGGTTGAAGGATATCATCGGCAAGGACATCCGGGTCGACGCCAACGGCGGCTGGGATCTCGGAAAGGCCGAGGAGATGATATTCTATCTGTCCAGGCAGAATGTCCGGATCATCGAACAGCCTACCGACATCGACCAGATCACCGAATGGAAACATCTCAAGGGACGCGCCTCCGGTGTCGAGCTATTCCTGGATGAGGGGATGAGCACGCTCGAGGATTACGACCAGGTCTCGGAATACGTTGACGGTATCAATATCAAGATGGAAAAGTCCGGCGGTATTCTCGAGGCAGTCCGCATAGCCGAGAAAGCGCGCAAAGAAAAGAGAAAAGTAATGCTCGGCTGCATGGTGGAATCATCGGTCGGGATCGCGCAATCGGTCTATATGTCATCCATGGCCGACTACTGCGACCTCGACGGCCCCCAGCTCCTCGAGCAGGATATCGCCAGCGGCATCTCCTATCAGAAGGAACAGATCCAGGTCGACCGCGAGATAATCGGCGGCCCGAAGTTGAAACGCGATGTGGTCGAGAAATATCTCAATTCTTAGCTTCTTGGGCTCGTTGGTCATCGCGTCACCACTGCTCGCGGCGACCGACAGTATCACGGTCGTTTATCCCAAGCCGGGCCAGACGTTGACCGCCTACGATTCTTCGTTTGTTTTTGGCTCGGTTCCCAAGTCGATTCTCGTCAAAGGACGAGAGCTTATCGTCCGCGTGAATGGCGTCTCGTTCCCGGTTCATCCGGATGGCGGCTATATCGGATTTGTCGCTCTCAAGTCTGGGGACTTTACCTTTGATATCACCGCGCATCTCAAGCCGGCGCC
>JAMPYH010000035.1 GCA_023700785.1 Candidatus Zixiibacteriota bacterium | reverse complement strand
TCAAACCCGGGGAGACGCTGGAGATATAGGCTCTTGGCATAAATTGCGGAGCGGCAGGCGCGCGATGCGCCTGCCGTTGCTATTTGTACCGGTTCCCCAAGGTTTTAGGCTTGCCTGAAATAGGGGAAGAATCTAAAATTGCGACAGTTTTAAGCCAGAGGTGTACAAGCGGATATGAATAGATCGCTTAAGAAATTAGTATGGATAGTCGGGTCGGTTGTCGGGCTGATCGTCATGTCAATCGTCCTGCTGCAGATCTTTTTCCCGGTGGAGAAGGTGCGCTCGATGGCGGTCGAAAAGGCCAGCGCCGCGCTTAACCGGCCGATCACTATCAAGGATGTCTCGCTATCGATCTGGGGCGGACTCGGGGTTAAGCTTGATTCGGTAACGGTTGGAAATCCGGCCGGCTTTGACGGTCCGTTGTTTCTCACCACCGATCATATCGATATCAAGTTGCGGCTGATCCCCCTGCTCAGCAGCGAGTTTAGACTGAATCGCCTGATCATCAACCAGCCGGTGCTGAACATGGTGAAACTGGCCGACGGCTCCAACAATTACACTCTCGCCAAGCCGACCGACACCACGCTTCCTGAGGCGGCGAGAAATATCCCACCTGAAGGGCAGACCGCGGCGGCCGCTGTCAGCTTTGACAAGCTGGTGATCCAGGATGGCATCATCAATTACCGCAACGACAGTGGTGGATTCAGCATGCTGGCGGACAACCTGGATCTCTCCACCGACCTGGAGAATCCGAGCGAAGGCGTCTATTCGTCATCGGGCAAGTTACAGATCGACAGCCTGCGGGTCACTTCCAAGCAGCCGGTTCCGACCGTCCGCGCCGAACTGAACTATAGCGCTACCTATGACATGCGGCAGCGCCACATTACTATCGATCGCGCCGATTTTCGCTTTAACGAGATCGACCTTGATCTGGCCGGGGAGTTCTTCCATGCCGCCGGATCAGAACGAGGAAAGGCGACCCTTAAAGCGGAGAACGTCTCGATCGAACAGGTACTGAGCCTTCTTCCGGCTCAATCCGCCAAAGAACTTCAGAACTTCCGCGTCTCCGGCGATTTCGCGGTTGACATGGATGTCGATTACGACGCCGCCCGTACGCCCAGCGCGCTGACCTATTCCGGTTCGGCGGTCTTCACTGACGTCAACATGTCTCGTCGAGACATGATCGGTGAACTCAAGTTCCGGCGTATAGTCGTTGACGCTAAACCGGACAATGCCCGCCTGAACGTTCAGGACGGCACCTTTGACGGCCGGCCGATCAAAGCGAATATTCTCGTCACCAACTTCGCCGACCCTCAACTGAACGGCGAACTCTCGGGTTACCTCGACTTCATCTTCCTCAAACCGTTTCTCCCCCAGGGCGGCGGTCACCAGCTTGAAGGTGTCGCGCGATTTGATTTCCAGTTCAATGGACCGGTCAAAGATTATAAAAACATGAACTTTTCGGGTGACATTGCCGTCGAACGGGCCAGGTACAACGCCGCTTTCCTTCCTCAGCCGATCGACAGCTTTACGATCGACGCCTATTTCGATCAAAAGCTCGTCAACGTTCGCCAATTCTACGGCCGGACCAGTTCGGCCGCGCTCGAGTTCCAGGGTCGAGTCGAAAACCTGATCCCGTACATTCTCGCTGATTCGGCCGCGGCGAAAGAGATCGCGCTGAATGCCGACGGAGAGATCAAAGGTGCGGTTGACCTTGCCATGCTCCAGCCGTTCCTGCCGGAAGCACGCCATCCAAAACTGACCGGCAAGATGAATATCGACCTGGCGTTGAGTGGATCGACCAGGGACCTCCAGAATCTTCGACCGCGCGGCAAAGTCTCAATCGTTAACGCCACGTATGCCGATACCGCTCTACCGGAGCCGATCAAGGCGTTTAATGCCGATATGACCCTCTCGCCTGACACAATTGGCATTGATAAGATGCGGGTGGAGTTTGTGTCGAGCAACGCGTCGTTCACCGGTAAGCTGAGCGAGCCGTTCCCATACTTCCTGCCACTAAAGACGGTTGACCGCAGCAAACTGAAAAAGCCGTTCTTTCAGTTCCGGCTGACTTCAACGCGCTTCGACTCGGACAAACTGTTCCCCGAAGTTACTCCCGGGAGCGAGGGAGAAGTGCAGCGCAAACCGACCGACACGCTGCCATCGCTGCTGTTGCCGGATGTCGATGGCGCCGGGACATTCGCCATTGACACGCTCATCTACAGCCGGATCGAGTTTACGACCATCAAAGGAAAGGCGCGCATCGAAAACCGCAGGCTCAATCTCTATGAGATCACCGGCAACGCGTACACCGGCAAAGTAGCCGGACAGACGACCATCGACTTTAACGATTTCAACAATCCGAAATACACCGGGGAGTATAACGCCACGCAGATCGAAGCGAACGACTTTCTTACCCGTTTCACCAAATTTGGCGGACATCTGTTCGGTAAAATCAACGTGACCGGCACCTACTCGGCCACCGGATGGGAGCCGGAGCAATTCCTGAACTCACTGTCCATGGCCGGCGACGGCATCATGCAGGAAGGGAAGCTTTCGCTTTCCAATAATCTGCACCAGGGTCTCCAAACGCTCGGCGAAAAAGCAGGTCTAAACGTCGATAAGGAGCAATTGCTCAGAACGTTGAAGAGCACGATCAGAGTCGAAGATGGCAAGGTGATCCTCGATAAGCTGACGACGGTCCTTGGCAACCTCGGCGACGCTGAGGTTGAAGGATATTACGCCTTTGGCGGCGGGATATCTTATAACGGCACGCTGCTGCTCAGCAAGGAGCTCTCGCAGCAATACTCGGCCAGGCTCGGCATCCTTTCCGGACTCCTCACCGACCAGAAAAGCCAGCGAATAAAACTGCCGCTCGTGATCGGCGGGACCTTTGAAAATCCAAAACTGGAGTTCAATTTCTCCGCCCTCACCGGCAAAGCGACGCAGAATGTCAAAGATGCGACTTCGGAGACGATCAAGGATGCCGCGGGGAGCCTGTTGAACAAACTGAGCGGCGACAAAAAGAAGTAGTCATCTGACCGCTATTCATGTCAGGGCCGGTTGACCATGGTTAACCGGCCTTCTTGTTGACTCCGCCCGTCCCGCATCGTACTTTTTCCGGGAACAAGGAGTGGAAGTGGACTGGCTCGTTTCTCAGATAAGCTCTCTATCGAAAATATTCTTCTATCTCATCCAGACCGTTCATTGGACCATTCTGATATCGGTACTCGCGTATCTGATAGCCCTCGCCCTCGGCCTGACCTTCGGGATCCTTCGGCTCTCACCGCGCCGCCCGGTGCGATGGTTCGCCAGCGTGTATGTCAATGTCCTGCGGGGTGTCCCGCTTTTAGTGCTCATCTTCTTTTTCTACTTTGGGCTTGGCAAGGTTGTCAATATGGATCGATTCGTGGCCGGGGTGCTGGCGGTCGGCATTTGTTATGGCGCCTATTTGGCTGAGATCTTCCGCTCCGGCATTCAGGCGATCGACTACGGACAGCATGAAGCCGCTATGTCGCTCGGCATGACCCGATGGCAGACCCTTCGGCATATCATCCTGCCGCAGTCGGTCAGGATAGTCGTCCCTCCCGCGGCCAACGAGTTTATCTCCTGCCTCAAAGATTCATCGCTGGTTTCGATCATCGGCCTCCGCGAATTGACCCGCGCGGGACGCGAGTACTCGTCACAGTACTTCCTTGATTTTCAGACCTGGCTCATGGTCGGACTGATATACCTGATGCTCACGTTCACGCTCACGCGGGTAGTGAAGTGGCTCGAACGAAGAGTTGCCGTGCATGGCTATGGAGTCGAGAAACGATGATCGTTCAGGTCAAGGATATCAGCTGCCGCTTTGGCGATATCACCGCGTTGGACGCGGTATCGCTTGATGTCGCCAAGGGAGATGTTGTCTGTATCATTGGGCCATCAGGCTCAGGGAAATCGACCCTGCTCCGCTGTCTCAACGCTCTTGAGGATATCGAGTCCGGCGAGATCATCATCGATGGGATGAACGTCGATCGTCGCCACCGGCAGATCCACCAGATCCGGCTCGAGATCGGCATGGTTTTCCAGCACTTCAACCTTTTTCCGCACCTGAACGTGCTCCGCAATGTAAATCTCGCGCAACAGGTGGTGCGGAACCGAGGTAAAGCAGAGGCGACACAAATATCACTTGAGTTGCTTGCCAAAGTCGGTCTCGCGGACAAGATGGACCAGTACCCCGGCCAACTATCCGGAGGGCAGAAACAGCGGGTCGCCATCGCGAGGGCGCTGGCTATGAATCCCAAGGTGATGTTATTTGACGAGGCAACTTCCGCGTTGGATCCTGAAATGATCGGTGAGGTGCTCGAAGTCATGCGCCGGCTTGCCTCCGAAGGGATGACCATGTTGGTTGTCACGCACGAAATAGGCTTTGCGCGGGAGGTGGCCGACCGGATAGTCTTTCTCGACAACGGCAAGATCATTGAATCCGGCCCGCCCGCCGACTTGCTGGTCAATCCCCAACAGACTCGCACCAAAGAGTTCCTGGCCAAAGTACTATGATGAGAATTACGACCACCTTTACGCTGCTCTTATTCCTACTTGCAGCGCGCGCAAACGCACAGCATGATCATGCGCGCGAACTCTCGGTTCAGCCGGCGGCCGCGCAATATCTTTTGCAGGCGAGGCCAATCCCCGGCGAACCAATGTATCAGGTTTGGATGGAACTGGTTTACACCAGTCATTTCAGGGATACGGTTCCTTCGCTGCTTTTTTCGCTGCCGGACAAGGAATATCTGACCTTTGACAGCATACTTTATCTTGGCGCGCCGCTGGACAGTTCAAGGATCCTACGCCAAAAGAACTTCCTGACACTGGCAGTTCCGCTCGCGTCGGGGGAGTCGGCGCCGCTTCTTTTCTCCTTCAAATTGCGGTTTGAGCAAATGAGGCGACTGCTGCACAGGGGGGCCTCTCATGCCTTGGTGCAGCGATGGCATCCAGTTGTTTTGGCCAGGCAGGGTGATAACTGGGCGGTCGGCGGCGACGGCTTCAGCCCGGTTCCTGAGATTGGCGACTTTCGAGTCGAAATACTGTTCGACAGCGCCTTCCAGATCATCGCGCCGGGCCAGTTTTTGAACGAGGTCGAACATCTCGGGTTGATTTCGGATCGGCAGGATACAGTCTTCACCGAGCTATATCCTGACCTGGCCGCCAACTCCAGGGCGTTGCGGTCAGCCCACTTTGTGGCCAGTGGGTGTGAACGGTTCGACTTCGCGCTTGTTCGTCAGCCGCAAGCTAGCCGGATCGTCTATCGGAGCCAGAAGATCGATATCTACTCCGCAGAGTGGATAAGTGACGATGTCTCAGATCGGTTCATTACCAAGGCTACAGAGATATCGCGTCGCGTCATAGACCTACTCGGGCCTTTGCCTGATGGCCGCCTGGTGGCATTTTTGACACGAGGGGAGTTCGATCAAGGACCCGGCAGCCGATTGGCGACTATCAATACGTCCTCGCGCGACCCCAAAATTGTACTGGCAGATCTCACAGTAGCCTTGACACGCCAGTATTTTTCCAGCAGCCTTCCGGATACCGGGAGCCTCTTTTTATCCACCGGTGCGTCCGTCTATTTTGCGGCTCTTGTGCTGCATGGTCTTTATGGCGACGACGGTTACGCCATGCTTAGCGAGTGGATCGATTGGAACCTGCCGCCGCGTGATCCACGGTCGTTCTTTGGACCTCCCGCGTTTGCCTGGATGGAGAATATCCGGAAGCCGAATCGCCCATGGTCCACGGGGGATTCAATTCTGTACCAGCAGATTGTAGTATCGCCTTCGGCGCTTCAGATTCTCGCAAATACCGCCGAGATTTCGGCGGTCAACGATGCTTTGATGGGAATATCGCTTTCAACTCGGCATCGCCATGTCTCAGACGCAGAGATCATTGAATCCCTGAGTCAGGCTACCGGCCAAAGTGCGGAAGCGAGGATGAGAGCATGGCAATGGCCGGAGATGAGTTTCGACTGGAGCATCAGGGATGTGAAACTGGTGAACGAATCAGATTCCTTTGTTGTTTCGGGCATCCTGGAGGCTAAATGCTTGTTGGCATTACCCGTGGAGGTCGCAGTCATCTCCGGCAAGGATACTCTCGCTCAAATTATCACACCAGATACTTCGAGCGACGGCGCGACGTGGTTCAATTTTAAGCTCAGGTCCAGGCCGTTGGCGATCACCATCGACCCTCGTCATCGATTACCTGACCGGAATCGACAAAACAATCGCCACGTGTTTCAGTTTGGTCAATCTCGACCGGAGGAACAGAGCGCTGAATTTCCTACTTTCCGAAGACTGGTGCGCGGTGACTAGGTTCGTTTTTATTGTTCTCGCCATCTGTATCAGTGGCGTTGACGTTCGAGGCGAGGCATTACCGAAAATGACCGACCGCGTCGCGCTACTCGTCGCGAACGATCCTACTTCTGTTTACAATTTCTGGCTCTTCTTTGATTCGACCGCCAAGTCAAGCCAGCCTGTGGCTCTTTCGGCTCGTGCCCTGACTCGCCGTGCCAAAGTTGACCCTGTCAACTTCCTGATCGACCGGCGGGATGCAGCGATTGAAAAAGAACTCATCATCCAGGTCCTGTCTTCTGGAGCGCGAATCAGGCATATATCACGGTGGTTGAACGCGGTTTCGGTTGAGGCGACGCGTGCCCAGTTAACTCAACTTGCCAACTCACCTGCTATCTCGAGTATCGACCTTGTAACTTCTCTGCATGTTGGTGATTTGTCCGATCCAATTGCCGCGGAGAGAATCGCGCCGCCGGCGGACGCAACCGCCCTTCAACTTACCTATGGTGGGTCGATGACCCAGAATCTCTTCGTCAAGTCCGTCAAGATGCATAACGCTGGTTACACCGGTGACGGGGTGTTGATCGCCATGTTTGACTCCGGCTTTAACACGGATCATGCCGTCTTCGACTCCACCAGCATTGTAGCGACCCGTGACTTCATCCAGGGGGACTCCGATGTCACCGGCACCGATTGCGCCGATGATCCGCAGGACAGGCACGGCACCGTTACCTTTGGCGCGGTTGGCGGCTATCTTCCCGGCACCCTGATCGGAACCGCGTTCGGCGCCGATTTCGCCCTCGCCAAGACCGAGATCACCTGCGGCGGTACCGAGATAAAGATCGAAGAAGACAACTGGATCGCCGCGGCGGAATGGGCTGATTCGATCGGCGCTGACATCATCTCCGCTTCGCTGGGTTACTCCATCTTTCAAGACAGCGGCAGCTATACGATGGATCAGCTTGACGGCAACAGCTCGCGGATCACGATCGCCGCGGATATAGCGGCGTCCAAGAATATCCTGGTCTGCACTGCCGCGGGGAACGAACGGAATGACGCTGTCTGGCCGACCATCGTATTTCCGGCTGACGGCGACTCGGTGCTTGCGGTTGGAGCGACCAGACCGGACTCCCTGCTGGCAAGTTTTTCGTCACCGGGACCGACCGCCGATGGCCGCATCAAGCCGGACATTGTCACTATGGGCCAGGGGGTTTTCACGGCGGCGTCTGCGGGTGGATTTACCTTTACTTCGGGGACATCACTTTCAACCCCTTTGGCGGCAGGTGGCGCGGCGCTGGCGTTTGATTTCGACAGCACCCTTACCGCTATGCAACTATTGCAGCGGATCAAGTTGACCGGCGATCGCGCGGATAACCCGGACAACAACTACGGTTATGGACTAATGGACGCTTCTCGCGCGGCACATATCCTCCAGGTCGTCGTTGCGGAAAGTCTGCATGTCGATTCCGGCGCGAATGTCGAGATACCGATCCATACCGAGGGGAAGGCGGCAGAGATCGCCTCGCTGACCGCGTTTGATTTGCCCGATGGCGTCACTTTAGTGGACAGCGGCAATGGTACGGGTTCTCTCCGGTTCGATTCCACTGCGCAGCTGTTGCCGCTGACCAGAATTGGGCTGGTCGCCGGTATAACCAATTTTGCGGACACCGCGTTTCTGATTGTTTCTTCCTCTGTTTCAATCGCTTACCCCGAAGCCCCGATAGCTTACCCGAACCCGTTTGACCAAACATTGACTATCGCCGGCGGGTCTTCGGACGCGACGTTATTCGCGGTAACAATTGTCACTGTCTCGGGAGAAAAGGTATGGGAAAGGGTCAATATTCCGCCCGGAACATCCGATACCTTTAGTATTGCGTGGGATGGCCGGAATAGTTCCGGAGTTCCAGTCGCTCCCGGAGTCTATCTTGTGCTCGTGCAGACTTCGCGTAGTTCGGGAACGATCAAGGTCGTGAAAGTACGGTAAGCAGTGATAGAAACGATGACTATTGAGCCAGAAGTTCAGATCCGGAGATGCGCGGTCTGCCGCATCAATCTCAAGGGCCGCTTCGTTTATGTTGACGACGGCGTCGAAAAGCTGACCGGTTTCACTCGCGAAGAATTGTTCGGAAAATCGTTCCTCGATTTTGTCGACGAACCGGATCGACCGGTTGTCCTTCAGATGCTTCAGCAGCGTAATCATTTCGAAGCGAATTTTGATATTACGCGGCTGCAGATGGTCAATCGGGCCCAGCAGCATATTCCGGCCAATCTCGTTGTTTCGCTGAACTTCATCGCCGGCAATCCGGTCAATTACCAGATAATCATCGATACCGACACCGATGCGACGACATCTCAGCGCGTCTCCGCGCACCGACCGGATCACGCCCAATTCCTGGACAGACTGCTCGCGACCGATTCGACATCATACGCCGCCGACGCGCTCGACGCGCTCTACAGCTACTTTGGCGATGAGCACTGTCTTATCTACCAGGTCTCCAGCGACAAGGTTGACCCGATCTACTGGAAATCAGCCGCTCCCAAAAAAGGGATTCGCAAGTCGCCCGAGCCGAAATCGCTGCTGCAGTGGGTTGCTATCTCCGGCGAGGAGTATTGCTACCTCGATCCGGATTGCGCTCGTCGCGCGGTCGAACGAGGCGGTACCGCTCCAACCGAGCTGATCTCGCGGCTTCAACTATGCGGCGAGAGTTATCTTGTTCGGGTCCTGCTTGAAGACGCGACCGATCGAAGTGAGGTCCGGGCGGTGATCGCCGCGGTTAAGCGCGCGATCCAGCTTACCGAACGGATAGCGCCGCAAGGCGCCTACACGCCGGCCGCGGAACGGACCAGCGGGTCGTTGCTTGATGACCTGCGCGCGTCGCTTGCCGCCGCGCTTCGCCTGACCAATTTGCTGGGTGAAACCAGATCGAACGTAAAATAGATTGAAGCGCTAAACAGTCATGGATCAATCGTACGCCATATTGCTCGTTGAGCCGAGCCGGTATCACGCGCGGCTCGTTGAGCGTACTTTGCACAACCGGTGCCCCGAGTGCCATGTGGTCGCGATCCAAACCGCGCGTGCGGCGATCAATGAACTGGCAACCCGCCGCTTCGATATCGCCCTTATCGATTATGAACTCCAGGAGTTCGACGGACTCGAACTGTTGCAGCTGATCCGTCGCGAATCGATTGACCTGCCCGTCATCCTGCTCTCCGATCGCTCGTGCGAACAGGCGGCGACCGAAGCGATCAACTACGGCGCGTCGGACTTCCTGACCAAGGATGATACCTACCACCTGATCCTCCCGCGCGTCATTCATGAAGCGCTTCGCCGCGCCGCGCTGGTTCGCAAGAACAGGGAACTTGAAGAGAAACTCCGCACCCACGACGAAGCTGACGCCATCGCGCTGACTTCCGCGACACTGGCCCATGAGATCAACAACCCACTGATGACCATTCTGGGGCTGACCGACCTGCTGAGCCAACATCCGGCGCTGGCAGACCGGTCCTCGACCGAAAAGCTTCAGGCTATCGAGGAATCGGCCCAACGGATCCGGCGGGCGGTCCTCAAATTGACTCGAGCCGGCGAAACCAAGGTTGTTGAAACCGCGGGCGGTTTGCTGCTGGACCCACAAAAGCTCGCAACTGTTGACTGATCAGTCACTTATCCGTATTCCACCAGAATAGAGGTTGACAAGCCGCTTCAAGCGGCTATTTTAGTCCCTTGCTTTCAAGGGGATACGTGATATGTACTCGATGACCGGCTTTGGCCGAGCTGAAGTTTCTTCGCCTATCGGCAGTTTAACTGTTGAGGTGACAAGCGTTAACAACCGATTTCTCGAGATGTCGGTGCGCATGCCTCGGCAGTTGTCGCTGCTGGAAATGCAGATACGTGAGTTGATCTCCTCTCGGGTAAACCGCGGGCAGATCAACTTAAACGTCACGTTGGACGATACTGACGCGGCGGTTCAACGCTCCCTCATTAATAGTCGTCTGGCGGCCGCCTACGCCAAACAACTGAAGGGGCTCCAGAAGGAGCTTAAGCTGGCCGGCGATGTCTCTGTGCATGATCTGGTGCTGGTTCCGGACATCCTGAAACCGGACAAGGAGCGAGTCGATCACGACGCGGTCTGGAAAATGGTCGAAAAAGCCCTCGGTAGAGCATTGACCGATCTGGTCGCGATGCGGAAAAAAGAAGGGGCGGCGATGGCGGCCGATATGTCGCAACGGTTGACCGCCATGAAGAAGACACTGGCCGAAATAGAGAAGAAGTCCGTGGGCGCGGTCGAGTATTACCGCGACAAGCTTACCCAGCGGATCAGTACCTTGATGGATCAGCCGCAGCGCGATAATCTGCGGCTTGAGGAAGAGATCGCCATCTTTGCCGAACGTACCGACATTTCCGAGGAATGTACTCGTCTCAAAAGTCATATCGACCTTTACCACCAGGCGCTCAAGATGAAGGAGCCGGCCGGAAAACGGCTGAACTTCATCCTACAGGAGATGAACCGCGAAGCCAATACGATCGGCTCGAAATGCTCGGAGTTCGCTATCTCGTCGCTCGCGATCTCGCTCAAGGAAGAGATAGAAAAACTTCGTGAATTGGTTCAGAACGTTGAGTAATCGCGCGGGGCTGACATACTGATGGCTCGCACTGACCGAGGGCGGATCGTCATCATTTCGTCTCCTTCGGGAGGCGGCAAGACTTCGATCTGTCGCAGGATCCTGACACCTGCGCGGCGCCGCGCGGGCTGGACCTTTTCCGTGTCATATACGACACGCCACAAGCGCCCGGGCGAACGAAATGGCCGCGAATACCACTTTGTTGAAAGCGAGGCTTTTGCTCGATTGATCGCCAAAGGGTTCTTCGCGGAACATTTTCAGGTCCACCAGTATAACTACGGGACACCGCGCCAGCCGCTCGAGAAAGTGGAACAAAAGGGGGGGACCATCATTCTGGATGTTGACATCCAGGGGGCATTCAAACTGCGCCAGGAGTATCCCGACGCGATCATGATCTTTGTGTTACCGCCGTCGATCGCGGAACTTCGAAAGCGCCTGAAACGGCGTGGGACCGAAACGGCCGAACAGCGCCGCATCCGGTTTGAGCGCGCGCGACAGGAAATGCTGGCTTATGACCAGTTTGATTATGTGGTTGTCAATCAGGAGCTTGAGGTCGCCGCACACCAGGTGCTGAGTATCATCGAGGCGCACCCGTGTCGCATAGAACGGGTCAAGAAGGAACAAATACGCTCTATCATAGGTTTAGCCTGACGCTAACGCAGGAGGATGCATGCAACAGCTAGTGAACGTTGAGCACGTCGATAAGGTCACACAAAACCGCTACGAGGCGGTCATTGTAGCGGCCCAGCACGCGCGCCATTTGAACGCGCTCCGTCTCGCCAAGTTGAAACGGCTCAACGAGGAAGACACCGGTTCCGACATTGAATCCCGCAAGATGACCATGGTCGCGCTTCGCAACCTGATCGAGGGGAGAGTAAAGTTTGAGCGGAAAGATTCGAAATAGGTAAGTAGTCTGTAGTCGGTTCCATTACACAGGAGTGAAATGTCTAAAAACCTTCTCATAGTTGAGTCACCGGCCAAGTCCCGGACCCTCGCTCGTTTTCTGGGTAAGGACTTTGAGATCCTTTCCACGATCGGGCATGTGGTCGATCTGCCGAAATCAAAGCTTGGCGTTGATCCCAAAAAGAAATTCGCCCCGGACTATCATGTCATTAAGGGGAAAGAGAAGGTGATCGCCGAACTACGCAAGGCGGCCAAGAAGGCGGATAAGATATATCTCGCTCCCGATCCTGATCGCGAGGGTGAGGCGATCGCGTGGCACGTGGCCAACGAACTCAAGGATTCGCGCAAGAAGTGCGTGCGCGTTACTTTTAATGAGATCACCAAATCGGCCGTGACCGAAGCGATCAAGCATCCCCGCGAGATCGATATCAATCTGGTCAACGCCCAGCAAGCGCGACGTGTGCTCGACCGCCTGGTCGGCTACATCGTTTCTCCCTTCCTCTGGAAAACCGTCGCACGCAATCTCTCCGCCGGGCGTGTGCAATCAGTCGCCCTGCGGCTGGTCTGCGAGCGGGAGGAAGAGATCCGGCAATTCGTCCAGCAGGAGTATTGGCAGATCGCCGCCAAGCTGGAGACCAAAAAGCACGAAAAGTTCGAAGCGCAGCTGGTGAAGATCGATGACCAGACGGTCTCCAAGCCGGACGAGAGCGGCGAGACGGTCGGCAAAAAGATCGTGATCCGTTCGCAGGCGGAAGCTGATGGATATATCGCCGAAATGCGCAAGCAGTCGTACGCGGTGACATCAGTCAAGGATTCTGAACGCATCCGCAAACCGTCGCCGCCGTTTATTACGTCCACGCTGCAACAGGAAGCAGCCAAAGCATACGGTTTCTCGCCGAAAGTGACGATGGGGATCGCGCAGGCGCTGTACGAGGGTGTCGAGGTCGGCAAGGAAGGCGCGACCGGACTTATCACGTATATGCGTACGGACTCTACGCGTATTTCAAAGGAAGCGCTCGATCATGTCCGCGACCACATTCATAAGAACTATGGCGAGAGTTATCTTCCGGATAAACCGAACTTTTACGGGCGGGCCAAAGAGGCGCAGGATGCTCACGAAGCGATCCGCCCGACCCATCTCGACCTGCCTCCGGACAAGGTGCGCAAGCATCTCACTCCGCAGCAGTTCAAACTCTACAGCCTGATCTGGAATCGTTTTGTCTCGTCCCAGATGACCAACGCGATCTTCGATGTCCGTACGGTTGACATCACCGGAGGGAAGTTCCTGCTCCGGGTCACGGCTCAGCATCTCAAGTTCGACGGCTTCCTCAGGCTCTACCACGAGGAAAAGGAACCGGATGAGAATGGCAACGGCGAAGGGATCGACGCTCAGCTGCCGGCGCTAAAAGCGAAAGATCCGCTGACGTTGGCGGATGTAACCCCGACGCAGTCATTCACTCGCCCGCCGGCGCGCTATTCCGAAGCTTCGCTTATCAAGCGAATGGAAGCTGACGGCATCGGCCGTCCATCTACGTACGCGAGCATTGTTTCGACGATCAAGGACCGCAAATATGTGGAGTTGCAGGAGCGCAAGCTGTTCCCGACCGATCTCGGCGAGGCGGTCAATAAGATGCTGGTGACCTACTTCCCGAACATTTTCAATAT
>JAMPYH010000312.1 GCA_023700785.1 Candidatus Zixiibacteriota bacterium | reverse complement strand
TCGTTGTGACCGGCCCTCGGCTGACACAAATACTGACCCTCATCAGTACTGATCGTGCTTCTCCGAATTACTCGACATTAATGTCGATCTCGCGCGGCTTCACCTCTTCCCGTTTGCTGAACTTCACTTCGAGAATGCCGTGCTTGTAGTCAGCCTTGACCGAGTTCTGGTCGAGCGTCTCAGGCAGCGTGAAACTGCGGGAGAAACGGCCGGTCCGGATCTCGCGGCGGACAAAATTGCTTTCCTCGGTCTCCTCGCGGAACTCGCGCTGGCCGGAGACGATCAGGTTGCCGTCCTTCACCGTCACCTTGATATCCTTCTTCTCCATCCCCGGGAGCTCAAACTGGAGCGCGATATGATCCCTGCTCTCAGTGATATTGACCCGCGGCGAAAACTCGACATCCATATCGGTGCGGAACGGCGAGTGGCCGAAAATGTCCGAGATCATTCGATCGATCTCATTGCTGAACCCGGTCTGCGGGCGTGCGACTGCAGCATACATGGTAGAACCTCCTCTGGTATTTTGCCGAGCATACTGCTCAGGTTGTCTTGCGATCTTGACAGTGCAACAGGTCATGGTCTGTCATCCTCTGGTTGTTTTCCTTTGTTCTCTTCTGACTGAACTAATAACAACGGCCATGCCAAAAACATGGAGCCATTGCACATCAACGACTTACATAAATACGCTGGGATCATTTAGAATTATTGCTGCCGATATGACAGCTCCTGGCAGTCAATATGGCATACGACAGGCCAACTTGGCACCAGATAGGTGCCAAGTTGACAGATTTGATTATGACTTGGAGAGGATATCCAAAATCGCCTTGTGCAGCGGAGAGTTCTTGAACAGGAACTTCTGGGTCATCGACAGGGAGTCTCGGTACTCGCGTATCTGGACGAGCGCTGGACGGTCTCCAATCGCCCCCAAAGCCTTAATAACGGCTAATCTGAGGTCATCCTTGGAGAAGTGCCCTGCCGCCAGGGTGGTCAGGTCATCCTCGTTGGTGAGCAGCCTGACAAGGTAGCCGCGGGCTTCCTCGCCCCCAAGTTTCCCCAGGACCGAAATCACCTTGACCGCCTCGACCGAGGTCCGGCTGAGCAGGTCTGTAAGCATCGGCACGATGACCGGCGTGCCGATCACGCCTATAGCCGCGAGGGACGACTCACGGATCTCATGCGCTGGATCCTCAGCCATTACCATCAACAGGTCGATAGCGTCATCGCCGCCGATCTTTTCCAGAGCGGTGACGATCTCCCGCCGGACCCGGATATCGTTATCCGAGATACGCAGGCGAAGCGGCGCGACCGCCTCGACATCGCGAAGCGTCCCCAGCACGAAGATCGAATTGCGGATCAGGTACCACTTGTTGTCCGGCAGTTCCTGCCGCCCCGGTTCTCGCTCAAACCAGTTGTCATCGTTTACAATTCGCGAGAAGACTTTCAGGGACGCTTTCCCCATATCCGCGAGAATGCGCAGCGCCTGCTGGCGCACCTGGCGGAGCGGGTGAGCGACTATCTGCGATAACGCGAACGCTATCTCTTCGGAACCGATCGACGCCATGATCCGCTTGAGCTGGTTGCCGGTCTCATGATCCGCGCTGATCGTCTCTTTGATCAGCTTATCGATGATCTCACTCCGGTTGAGCGTCTCAAACGCCTTCTTAACCGCCATCGAATCGTAGATAGTGACATTCCCGTCATAGTAGCGGCGTGTCGCCATGCAACTGCTGATCTCGGCCATCAGGTCGAATTTGCGCTCGCGGATAGCCCGATCGCAGAGCCGCCAGATCAACTCGGAGTATTCAAACGTCTCCCGTCGAGCGGTCAGGTCGATCACCACCCGCTTGACCATGGATTCGAACAACGCAAAATCGGTCTGAAAATTGATCTGCTCGATCGCGCGGACCACCAGGTTCATCGCTTGCTGGCGACGCGATGTGTTACTGTCGCCGAGATGATCGGTCAGGCGGGTCAGTACTTCGCCTGCCTTGTTTTTAAGTCCGGTCTTTAGCAACCGGTCGAACGCGTCCACAAACGGCGTGATCTCAAAGGATGTATGCCCCGGCGCGCAGTATTCCTCGAGCAAACTGTCTATCTGGTTCGCCGCGCCGATCTTTATCTGACCGGTCGAAGATCTGGGATCGGTCTGCGGCTCCGCTTTTTCCGGTGAACCGTTGGCGCGATGCGTCTCGAGCTGTTTGACGATCCGTTCGTACTCCGGATGAAGCTCCGCCAGCTTGAGCAGCGAGATATACTTTTTGACATTTTTCTCGCGCTCCGGAGAACCTTCGGCCTGACTGGTGATGGTCGCCGAGAGATTTTCAAGCGAGCGCCGGAAATCGCGGTACTGCAGCGACGCGACCCGCTCCGGCATCAGGTAGCGGATTATCGGCGCGTGCATATCGATCCCGAACTCCGGAAGCGAGGAATCCGGCGTTTCGGCGATCGTGGCAAGCGTCTCAGGGTCGGTCCCCAACTGGTCGATGGCGAAGCGGCGGACGGAGAAATCATCCTCAACATCGCCGCGGTACTGCCGCTGTTCCTCGTAGATCCGGTAAGCGCGCTCGGTGTTGACCTCGATATTATTTATCCCGCGTTTGGCGAGAAAAGTCATGAAGTGGTAGTGTGGATCATCCTGCCGCACCCGCTTGACAAAGCGTTCCATGAAGATGCCGAACTGGCTCATCGCCAGCGATTGCTCGAAGAGCAGCACCACTATATCGTTCATCTGCATCGGCTGGATCATCTGGGAGTGAAAGACCGCCTGCTTGAGCGTGATATTCGCCACGATCAGATCCGTTTTGCG
>JAMPYH010000311.1 GCA_023700785.1 Candidatus Zixiibacteriota bacterium | reverse complement strand
TGCGTATGCGCGTCAACTAATCCGGGGACGATCGTTTTCCCTTTCAGGTTGACTTTGGCGTACGCTTTGAGATCAGGATCCTTCTCCAGTCGATTACCGACCGCCACCACTCTATCCTTATGGATGGCTATTGAATCAACCACCTGGTGGTCCGCCTCAGTATGGACGCGGCCGTTATAGAATAAACGCTTCATTGTCAAACCTCTCTCCTTTGATACGAATATCCCCCTGCCGCTGCGTCAATTTTATCCGGTCGGTCTCTTCGACTATTGGGATCGCGTATTTTCGGCTGAAGCCGAATCGGTCGCGCAGCTCTGTCACTGCCAATTGTCCCGAACCGTTTAACCTCTCTCGAATGAATCGAACCACGTCGTGCCAGATCTCCATGAGGAGTACGAACTCCGATCCGCACTTGTATCCCTCGCCCGATTCAAGTATGAACTTGATCGCCTCCTGGTACGGTTTCCCTTGCGCGGCCAGAGACTGAAGCGTCGGCGGCGCGTACGGTTCAGCCTTGAGCTGGGCGATGATCTTATCATGCGCTTCCTTGATCACGCCTTTCAAGCTCATGCCGCGGCCCGCCAGATTATATTTGTCACCGAGTTTGGTCAGCTCGCCGGACGCGATCAGATACTCTACGAGCACCGTGGTCCGGTCCGGGGCGAGTCCGGAATGCTCCAATATCTGTTCGTAAGTCAGTCCTTTAAGATGCGGGTTTTCTTTCAGGTAGCCGGTAACGCCGTGCTTAAACGATTCGCTCGCCTGGCCAAGCGCTTCTGTTGAATACCACCAATTCTGAAAACGACCGACGCTTTTCTCCGCCGAGAGCTTGACAAGAACGTCGGAGACCTCGCGCGAGGAAATGTCCGCGTTCACCAGAAGATCATCCGAAAATGCCAGCACCACTTTCTCAAGCTCGGACCTGACCAGATCTTCAGGTCTCCCAGATAGGCGAGAGCGCAGGTACTTGAGGGCCGATAACTGTTTACGTCGAGGGAATGATTCTAAATGGTCCAGAAGCATCCCGCCGCCAAGCGTGATCGTCGGCGTCGGCAGTCGAAGAATGAACCGATCACCCACCAGCGCGTAGATCGGCTCATCCGGACGGAAGAACGCGATCCCGGATCTCCCCGCTGCCAGCATATCATCCTCAAACAGCCGGATCTCCCCCTCGGCTTCAGTGGTGCCGAGTATCAGCAACGCGCGGCGCCTGTCATCGAGTGGAACCGCCGCTTCCTGCAGCATCTGCATGGAGAGCGCCAGGACAGGATGTTCACGAAAATAGGACAGATCGAGTCTGTCCGAAACCACCCCTCCCCGCACCAAAAGGTCTTTGTCCACTCCCGTTACCGCCACGGCTGTCCGATGGCCCGGCGAGACTTGATCCACATCCTCATTGTGCGATTGCAGAGAGCGAACCTTTCCCTGCGCCATCGATGGCCATACCGAAACCGGTTGTCCGACTGATAGCGATCCCCCTCGAAGGGTGCCGGTGACTACACCGCCAATGCCGGGGCGAACAAACGACCGATCGACATAAAGCCTGGCCTTGCCAAGATTTTTCCTGGAAGCGATGCGCGCGGGGAGTGAATTGAGATACTGCGCCAGAGAGTCAAAACCGACGCCCGTAGTCGCGGAAATGCGAAATATCGGCGCGTCCTTCAAAAACGAATCAGCTACCCTGGTGCGAATCTCCTGCTCAAGCATCGTCAGCCAGTCAGGTTCGGCGAGATCGCACTTATTCAGCGCGATAAATCCATGCTTCACGCCCAGCAGTTTGACGATCTGGTAATGCTCCTGGCTCTGAGGCATCCAGCCGTCGTCTGCGGCGACTACCAGCATCACGGCGTCGATCCCACCCGCGCCGGCGATCATGTTTTTGACAAATCGCTCATGGCCGGGGACATCCACCAGCGCTATCGTTTCTCCCGCGTCAGTGTGATAGAACGCGAACCCAAGATCGATCGTCATGCCGCGAGCTTTCTCTTCGGGCAGTCGATCCGGATCAGTGCCGGTCAGCCGCTTGACTATCGAGGATTTTCCATGGTCGATATGTCCCGCCGTGCCAATGACGATCATAGGTTACCCGGCGATTACGGATTTGATGGCGGCGAGGAGATGCAAATACTCTGACGGCGGGATCGCCTTGAGGTCAAGCATGAAGCGACCGCTCTCGATACGCCCGATGATCGGGGGACCCATTCGGCGAAAAGAGGAAATCAGTTTTTCAGCCTTGTATGACGACGAGAAACAGATCGCGACCGAAGAAACTTCCTTTTCAGGCAGAGAGCCGCCGCCAACATAAGCCTTCGAGGCTTCTACCGAGACTCCGGGCGGATTGCCGGCATCCTTGACCAGTGCCTTCCCGCGTAAATAGAGTTCGGCATCCTGCACCGACAGCAAACGCCACAGCGTGATATCTTGTCGATAACTGCCGTTGAGATAGGTAGCCAGCAATTTCTCAAGGACCGTGAACACCACCTTGTCAACTCGAACGGTCCTGAAAAATGGATTCTTCTTCAATCTCTTGACCATTTCCGCCTTGCCGACAATCAGCCCTGCCTGGATCCCGCTAAGTAGTTTGTCCCCCGAAAAGCAGGTCAGGTCTGCTCCGGCGCGCACCGATTGCTGGACCGATGGTTCGCTATATCCAAGGAACTCTTGAGTATCGATAAAGACGCCGCTTCCCAAGTCATTAACCACCGGAATGCCGCGTTTATTCCCCAGTGCGACCAGTTCCTTTAGCGGAACCTCTTCCGTGAAGCCAGCCTGGACAAAATTGCTCTTGTGAACTTTGAGGATGAGGGCAGTCTGATCATCGATCGCCGCT
>JAMPYH010000034.1 GCA_023700785.1 Candidatus Zixiibacteriota bacterium | reverse complement strand
TTGACGCTGAATATTGTATTAACTTACCAGCTACCATCAAGTCCGAATGGACCAAAGGGCAGTAGACAAAGGTAGTAACTATGTTGCTGTTAGTAACCATCGCAAGATACGTCCTTTGCCCAAAATGTCAAGGGGCCAATCCTGTTCAGCGACCTACTCTGCAAGAATCGGGCCAACTTATAAGTGCTTGTAATTTGATGGATTGCATGGAGATTGTGATGGGTAGCTTCGCCCTCCTGTGCAACGGCATGCAACTACCGGTCCGGATCATGCCGCGTCTGACAGAGTAGGGTAATAAGTGACCTTCTCCGCCCCTCACCTGACCTGATTGGTGAGTCGAATCCACCTCTGTCGAGGTGAACTTCACCGTGGATCCGTTCCACCCTTTGAACGCGGCGTGATCCCCGAACCGAGCAGTTCCTGCGCTTTAGCAGCCTGTCGGCAGTCGCTGAGGATCCAACCCGTCAAGGCCATACTTGACAAAATAGACAGCCCAAGCGAATATTGTCCTGATATTGTTCCGACCTCCACCCGACCGAAGGAGCCAAGCTATGGCCACCAAGCCAAGTTCACGCCAGTCCGCTTCCAAGACCCCGATCGACAGCCTGATGAAGGAGAGTCGGCTCTTTAAGCCGAGCGCTGCCTTTACCAAGCAGGCCAACGCCGGCAGTTCCTCGATCTACAAAGAGGCCGAGGCCGACCCGGTCAAGTTTTGGGAGCAGATGGCGGAAGAACTGGTCTGGAAGAAGAAATGGAACAAACCGCTGGAATGGAAAGCTCCCGACGCGAAGTGGTTTGTCGGCGGTACGCTAAATGTCACCGAGTCCTGTCTCGACCGGCATGTTCTGGTCAACGGTACCACGCGCCGCAACAAGGCCGCTCTGATCTGGGAAGGCGAGCCGGGGGACCGTCGCGTGCTGACCTACTACGACCTCTTCAGACAGGTCAACAAATTTGCCAACGTGCTCAAAAAGTTCGGTATCGGCAAAGGTGATGTGGTTGCGATCTATCTCCCGATGATACCAGAGTTGGTCATAGCCGCATTGGCCTGCGCCCGAATTGGAGCGATACACTCGGTGGTTTTTGGCGGCTTCTCCCCGGAGTCATTGCGCGACCGGATCAATGACGCTCAAGCCAAACTACTGATCACCGCCGACGGCGGCTACCGCCGCGGGCAGATCATTCCCCTCAAACATGACGCTGATGTCGCCCTGATGGATTGTCCGTCAATCGAGAACGTGATCATCGTTAAGCGCGGCGAGTTCCTGCTGCGTGTGAAAGAAGGTCGAGACCACTGGTATCACCGCCATATGCAGGAAGCTGATCCCTGGTGTCAGCCCGAGTACATGGATTCCGAGGATCCGCTCTTCATCCTGTACACATCCGGCACCACGGGCAAGCCGAAAGGGATTATGCACACCTGCGGCGGCTACATGACCGGTGTGCACGCGACCACTAAGTTGGTGTTCGACCTGAAAGACACGGACGTGTTCTGGTGTACCGCCGATGTTGGCTGGGTGACCGGTCACAGTTATGTCGTTTATGGTCCGCTTTCAAATGGCGCCACTCAGGTGATCTACGAGGGAGCGCCAGATTGGCCTGATCAGGATCGTTTCTGGCAAATCGTAGAGGAGAATGCAGTCTCGGTCTTCTACACGGCGCCTACGGCGATTCGCGCGTTCATGAAATGGGGGCGCCAGTGGCCCGACAAGCATGACCTCTCGTCGCTTCGTCTGCTTGGGTCAGTCGGCGAACCGATCAACCCCGAAGCCTGGGTCTGGTACAACGATGTCATCGGCCACGGCCGGTGCCCGATAGTTGACACCTGGTGGCAGACCGAGACCGGGCATATCATGATCACCCCTCTTCCGGGGCTGATAGCCACCAAGCCCGGGTCAGCCACTCGGCCATTTCCTGGAATTACCGCCGCTATCCTCGATGAAAACGGTAAAGAGATCAAAGAAGGGGGTGGGTACCTGGCTATCACCAAACCCTGGCCCGGAATGCTCCGTGGCATCTGGGGAGATCGCCAGCGCATGATCGATACCTATTGGTCGAAGTGGCCCGGCATTTACTTCCCTGGCGATGGCTCCAAGATCGATACTGACAAATACTTCTGGATCCTCGGACGAGTTGATGATGTCATCAACACCGCGGGCCATCGCATATCAACCATGGAAGTTGAGTCGGCGCTGGTGGAACATCCGGTGGTGGCGGAAGCGGCGGTAGTTGGTATCCCCCACGAACTCAAGGGTGAATGCCTGGTCGCGTTTGTCACTATGCGCTCCGGCATGAATCAGGACGAACGGCTGCTGGGTCAGCTCAAAGATCATGTTACGCGCAAGATCGGCGCTCTGGCCAAACCGGAGAAGATCATCTTCACGGCTGATCTACCCAAGACCCGTTCGGGCAAGATCATGCGGCGGCTGTTGCGCGATGTCGCCCAGGGGAAAGTGATGGGGGACACCACCACCCTCTCCGACCCCGACATCATGAAGAAGATCAAGCGGCATTACGAAGAAGATTAGTATCCAGTTTCCGTGATCTGAGACGAAGGTAAAAGTGGGCGCGTTGTATCTGGCGCGCCCCCTCTGTTGTTGTTGCCTCCCCCTTGATCTTCCCCTATTTTAGTCCATTATGGAATTCCCAGAACAGGACCGTACCCAATCGATTCCACCTCAGGCAGTCGGCTCGACTATCAATCAGTACCGTATTGAGAAGCTGCTCGGCGCTGGTGGCATGGGCGAGGTCTATCTGGCGGATGATACCCGACTTGGTCGGAAGGTGGCGCTCAAACTCCTTCCGCTCGCGTTCTCGACGGACAGCGGCCTGAAGGCAAGGTTGATGCGCGAAGCTCAGACCGCCGCTATGCTCAATCACCCGAATATCATGACTGTGTACGAGGTTGGCGAGGCGGACAATCGGATGTTCATTGCCATGGAGCATGTTGACGGCTCTCCGCTCTCTGACCTTGCCCGTGCGGATCAGCTGGAACCCGGATCGGTCCTGGGTATTGTCGCCCAGATCTGCGAAGGTTTGGCTGAGGCGCACGCGAAGGGCGTCATTCACAGGGATATTAAGCCTTCCAATGTGTTACTGACCAAACAAGGTCGAGTAAAACTAGTGGACTTCGGGCTCGCGTCGGTGGAGGGTTCTCTTAAACTGACCGCCGCAGGAACCCGACTCGGGACTATCGGCTATATGTCCCCTGAACAGATCGAAGGACATGAGGCCGACGCTCGCTCTGACATCTTCTCACTGGGCGTGCTGGCATATGAGATCCTGACCGGCAAGAATCCGTTCCTCGGCCGGGATGACGCGTCGACGCTCTACGCCATCCTGCATCACCACCCGCCGGCGATGACAGAGGTTCGATCTGACGTCTCCGATTCCTTTAACTCGATCATTAGTCGGATGATCGCCAAGTCACCGTCGCATCGTTTTGAGTCCGCCCGTTCGGTGCTGGAACAATTGAGGACCTGCGACAGCGGAAGGCTTTCCGGCGTACCGACAATAGGCGCCGCCGAACCCAAGGCGCCGTCGATTGCCGTGCTCCCGTTCATTGACATGTCCGCCCAGAAGGATCAGGAGTATTTTTGCGACGGGATCACCGAGGAGATCATCAGCGCGCTCAGCAAAGTGGCGGGACTGCGGGTCGTCTCACGGACCTCTTCCTTCCAATTCAAAGGCAAGGAACTGGATGTCCGGCGGATCGGCGATCAGTTGCATGTGACCACATTGCTGGATGGTTCCTTGCGTCGAGCCGGCGACCGTATTCGGGTGACCGCGCAGTTGATCAACGTCGCCGACGGATTTCAACTATGGTCGGAGAAATATGATCGCGCTGTGGAGGACGTTTTCGCCGTCCAGGATGATATCGCCCGGGCTATCGTCGGGACGCTTCGTGACAGGTTGATGGGAAACAGCAGTAAAGAATCGAACGACGTTACCCGGCGACACACGAGTAATGTGCAAGCCTACCACTTTTATCTGCAGGGGAGGTTCTTTTGGAATCGGCGTGACAAGCAGTCGGAGATCAAGTCGCTCGACTATTTTCGCCAGGCACTCGAACTTGACCCGGAGTACGCGTTGGCATACGTGGGTCTGTCCGACGCGTACTTTATGCTGGCGGCGTATGATTTCCTTGACCCCAAAGTAGCGGTTCCGGCCGCCAAACAGGCGGTTCTCAGGGCGCTTGAGCTGGACGACTCTTTGGCGGAAGCGCACACCGCCTATGCGGGATTATTGACCTTCTTTCATTTCGATTGGGCGAAAGCGGAAGCCGAGTTTATTCGCGCCATCCAACTCAATCCGGGATACGGAACCGCGTATCAGTGGTACGCCGAGATGCTTACGTTTAGAGGACGTTATCCCGAGGCGGAACGGCACTTCCGGATCGCGCTGGATCTGGATCCGCTTTCACACATCCATCTCACGATGTACGGCTATTTTTGCGCGGTCAAAGGGGAGCTTGAGAGAAGCAGCGAACTGTATCTTCGCGCCATTGAACTGGGCTCACAGAACTACAACCTGTACGCGTGGCACGCGCTGAATATGCTCGAGCTGGGCCAAACGGAGGCCGCCAGGATAAACGCCAGGCGAGCGCTGGAGACTTCCGAACAAAGTGTTTTTCCGCAGCTTACCAACGCGTTCATTGAAGAGAAGATCGGGGATCCGGCGTACACGCGGGAGTTCATCAAGAAACTTGAGATCTCGGCGATGACCGAGTTTGTCCCCCCGGCATATATGTACCTCGCGAATTACTATTTTGGCAGTCGCGACCGGGCCTATGATTGGCTCGAACGGGCTCGTGAGACCAAGGACCTGGAACTGCTCTTTATCATTCTTCCGGTGTTCAGGGATGCATCAACTGATCCAAAGGCACAGGCCGTATTGGAAGAATTGGGCATCGTCTGGAAGCCAAATTAGGCCAAGCTGCCGGCTATTGCCGCTCTTTGACCACCACAATCGTACAATTGGTGACAACCGCGGCCAAAGCGCCGAGGGCGGCCAGTACCGGCAGTAAGATAACACCGACCCCGGCCACCGAGACTGGCACTTCGATCAACTTCTCTCCCTTTTCATTTTTGATGATCAGGTGGCGGACATTCGCCTCATGCACCAGGTTCTTGACTGTCTCAACCAGTTGCTGACCGCTCACTTTGATCTCTTCGGTAAAAGTCTTTTCGTCAGCCATGTTTTTCCTCCAATTGCAGGCGCAAGACGATCGATTTTCGCTTGTATGGCAAAGGCCCGATCTCATCAAAAGAGACCTCCTGGAATCCAAGGCTGTGATAAAGCGCGTTGGCGGCCTCGAGGTTCTGGCTGGTCGCCAGCACCAGTGTATCAGCGCCTGTTTGCAGTGCTTTTGCGATGGCCGCCTCGGCAAGTTTCCGGCCAATCCCTCTCCCCCTGTACGCCTTTAAGACCCCCATTTTAGCCAGTTCAAACTTGGATTCGGTGTGCTTTAGCAGGGCGCAGGTCCCAACAATCTCACCTTCGACTTTCGCGAAGAGCACCTGGCCACCATGGGCGATTATCTCTGATTCCGGGTCCTCAAGTACGATCCGGTCGTACGGTTCCACAGTAAAGAACTCTTCAAGCCAGTTCCGATTAATGTCGCTGAAGTAGCGGGCATATTTTGGTTTGAAATCGAGTATCTCAACTTTGAGCTGCTTGTTGTCCGAGTGTGGCATGGAGCTGTCTCTGAAGGATCCGTGATCATTCTGCACGGCGGGCCCTTACTGGTGCCCGCCGGTGATCATCTCTGTCAGGATATGACGGCGGCGTATTCTCTGAGAACTTCGCGGGCGATGACTATCCTCTGGACCTCGTTGGTCCCCTCGAAGATCTCGCACAGCCGGACATCGCGATAGATCCGTTCAACATTGTACTCGTGGGTGTAACCATAACCGCCAAGGACCTGGATCGCCATGTGGGCGATCTCGGTCCCGACCTCTGACGCGTACATTTTGGCGATGGCGGCGTCCTTGGCGACCGGCAAGCCGCTGTCTTTCTTCCAGGCCGCCTCGTATGTCACCATCCGCGCGGCATGCAATTTCGCCTGCATCTCGGCCAGTTTGAACTGGATCCCCTGGAAATCGGCTATCGGCCGGCCGAATTGCTTCCGTTCCTGCGCATAGCGAGCGGCGATCTCAAATGCCCGCTGAGCCATCCCGACTGATTGCGCGCCGACCGAAATACGGCCGTGATTAAGCGTCTCCATCGCGATATTGAACCCGCGGCCAACGTCGCCGATCCGATTCGCTTTCGGCACGCGGTAATCGGTGAAAATCAATTCGGCCGTCGGTGACGCCTTGTATCCCATCTTAACTTCGTTTTTCCCGACCTGAAATCCAGGTTTGTCGGCCTCGACAATGAACGCCGCAATCCCTTTGGTCTTAAGCTCGCGATTGACGGTCGCGAAGACGATCACAAAGTCAGCGATCGAGCCATGTGTCACCCAGAGTTTGGTGCCATTGAGGACATAAGCGTCGCCATCTTCGGTTGCCTGCAAGGTCAGCGACGCCGCGTCGGATCCCGCTCCAGATTCCGAGAGCGAGTAAGCCGCGAACTTCTCGCCGGAGCAGACCGGAGGAAGGTACTTCTTCTTTTGCTCTTCCGTGCCGGCCTCAAGGATCGGCATGGCAAACAGCGATCCATGGACCGCCGCGACCAGCGCGTGCGACGCGCAGCCTCGAGCCAGCTCCTCGATTGATATGGTATAAGCGAGATTATCCAGTCCGGCGCCGCCGTACTCTTCGGGGACTTTTACCCCCATAAGACCAAGGTCAGCCATTTCTTTGACCAGAGCCCGGTCTAACGCCGCATGGTGATCGAACTCGCCGGCTCTGGGAAAAAGCTTTTCGTCGGCAAAACGGCGGGCGACATCGCGAACATAGGTCTGTTCTTCTGAAAAATTGAAATCCATCCCTTACTCCTCAGAACGCTTCACTTGTCTAAGTACAAGGTAGGCAAAAGAGACAACAAAGGAAAAGGGATTTTTTTGACCAGAATAGCCCGCCCGCCCATTTCCTCCGGATTCCGGATCGGGGGCGGACTATTTTTTCGGCACTTTTCTTGTCGACACCGCCGGCATCGGTTTCTTCCACTGCACCAGAAAGATGGTCAGACCGAGCAGGAAGAGCCCCAAAGAGATCACCTGGTTGTAAGTGATGGATGAACCGCCGAAGTTAAAAGTCATCTCAGATTCATACCAGCGGAGATTCTCTATCAGGTACCGGAACAGTGCTTCCACCATAAACACTACGGCCACCGCCTGTCCGATGAATCTCCGGTGACGAAGAATATAGTGCAGCAGGAAAAAGAGCAAAAATCCGTACAGCGAGCTATAGAACTGGGTCGGGTGCAGATGCTGGGACCCGAATACATAATGCGGAATGGAACCCTCCGGGAAAGATACTCCCCACGGAAGGTCCGTCGGCAGACCAAAACAGCAGCCATTGAGAAAACAGCCAACGCGGGTCAGCCCAAGTCCGAGGCCAAGTGTCGGGGCAAAGTAGTCAAAGACATCCAGGATGCTCATCTTCTTTGACCAGCAGTAGAGTGCAGCTGACCCGATTCCAAGCAGAACGCCGCCGTAAAGGTTCAGACCGGCAATACCCACATACCCGGCGTCGGAGAATGGGTTCAGGATCGCTCCCCAATTGTCCGCGAATTCCTCGAGGTGAAAAAGCACATAAAATAACCGTGCTCCCACCACGCCAAAAAAGATCATGTAAGACGCGACTGTCAGATAGGGGTCAAAGGGCTTCCCGTCGCGCTCGACCATCTTCTTGATATAGAGCACTCCCAGAAGAAAGGAGAGCGCCAGGAGCAGTCCGAACGAGCGGATCGGTATTGGGCCGATATGAAACAGGTCAGGATACATTCTGCACGCTTACCCTTTGTTGGTCATCCCGAGTTGACGTGGTGGACACATGGGAAGGATGATACCTCTCCACAATCCAGTACGCAACCATCGCTATCGCGGCTCCAATCGCTACATCAGTGGCGTAATGGTACCGTCCCCAGACAGTCCCGATCGCCATGCCGATATTAATTGCCGCCAGAAACCAGCCAAATGGCCTCGATACCTTGAACGCGTATAACATCACCAGAATGGCGACAGCGACATGGGTCGATGGAACACATCCTCCCCTTACCGAGCCGGTGGCCTGGAGATACTCAACCATCTGCCTGAACAAAGGCCCCTCGACCCGATGCAGATATTGATCCATGTAATGCCAGCGAGGGCCCTCTACCGGGTAGAGGAAAAACAGCAAATATCCCGTGAAAAATGTCAGGCAGATCGACGCCAGCGCCCGCCGCAATAATTCATATCTGGCGGCACAATACAGCGACAGGACAAATACGGGGAGCATCAGGTAATAACTGAAATAAGCCGCCATGAAGATCTCGGTCAACCACGGATTGAGCAGATACCGGTCAATATAGAGCGATGGCTCAAAGCCAAACAGTGAGATCTCGAACGCGGTCAACTGGTAATCAAGAAAGCGATCGTGAACCAAAAACATCAAGCCGCCGGTCATGCGATAAAAGGCGGTAAAAAGTATCGCTGGATAGAGCAGTCGAATGAATTTCGAGACAGGGCTCGCGCTCGCCCCCATGAAGCGTACTATCAGCATTACCAGTGCGCCTACGCCAACAAAGAAGAAGAGTTCATCGGCGAATTGCCGCAAAGGTCGGCCGAACAACAGTATGAAACCGACCATCAGAAGACAGTAGCCGAGTATGATCCAGTCAACCGGATAAACGCGGGAGCGAAACAGGTTAATCAGTATCTGTCTCAATATCATCCTCTGGTTCATCTCCAGCGCCTGCCACCACGATCACTATCTCGCCTTTGACCCCATTGCCGACTTTGGTCAATATCTCGCTGAGTGATCCGCGAATGAACTGTTCAAACTTCTTGCTGATCTCGCGGGCGAGGCATGCCTGCCTGTCCCCCAGAACCTGGAGCATGGCGGCCAAAGTCTGCCGCACCCGGTGCGGTGACTCGTAAAACACAACCGTATGCTCAAACGTTCGGAGTTTCTCCAGACGTCGAATTCGCGCGCCCGATTTGTGCGACAAAAACCCCTCAAACATAAATCGATCGGTCGGCAATCCCGATCCAGTCAGCGCCGGGATAACGGCGTTCGCCCCCGGAAGCGGCACGACTTCGATCCGCTCCGAAAGCGCCGCCCTGACCACGCGATAGGCAGGATCAGAGATCCCCGGTGAACCGGCGTCGGTCACGACCGCCACGGTCTCCCCTCGCCTGAGCGCGTCGAGCAATTGTGACGCTCGGGCACGCTCATTAAACTCGTGATACGATAGCATTTTTTTCTTCAGGCCGAATTTGCTTAGCAGCTTGCCGCTGGTGCGCGTATCCTCGCACGCGATAACATCCGCGACCTTGAGTATCTCCAAAGCGCGAGGAGTCATATCTCCCAGATTGCCGATCGGCGTCGGCACCAGATAGAGTTTTCCGAAGTTGTTAGACTTGTCGTTCACGCTTGAAGCTGTAACCTCTCGGGTACCGGATCTCGCCCCAGCGACGCGATGGAAGGCATTTTCCTCTTGTAACTGTTTCGATTCACCAGAGAAACTACCCGGCTAATATCTGTCAGGGCGAATCCTTCGGACTGGAGCCTGTCCACCGAGGATTCGCCGTCATCCAACAGCCTGATCAGGAGTTTATCCAAAGTATAATACGTAATGCCGAGTTCCTCTTCATCGGTCTGCCCTGGCCAGAGGTCTGCGGACGGTGACTTGGTGATGATCCGTTCAGGCAAGCCGACCATCCGCGCGATCTCCAACACTTCGGACTTATACAGATCCGCGAGCGGATTGATGGATGCCGCCGAGTCCCCATGCCACGTGGTGTAACCCAGGGCAAACTCGGTTCGATTTGATGTCCCGAGGACAAGACTCTGCCTCGCCTGCGCGAAATCGAACAGGATCGACATTCGTTCGCGCGCGGCCTTGTTGCCGATGCGTACTCTATCGGCAGTACTGACCTCGGCAAAGTACGCGTCCAGCATAGGCGATATCTCGATCTCCCGACTTTCGATGTTCAGATGCGACGCCAGTTCGCGAGCATCCTCCAGTGAGGACTTTGAAGAGACACGGTAGGGCAACATCAGACCATAGAGCTTGTGGTTGCCGACAGCTTTCGCGGCCAGGGCCGCGGCCAACGCCGAGTCCAAACCTCCCGAAAGTCCAATAACATAGCCGGTTAGCCCTGATTCCAGGAGCTTGCCGGTTATGAATCTTCGGATGGTCGCAGCTGCCTTGTCGAGATCGATCGGATTGGCCATGGCAATATCACATTTTGGCCGGACTATACCCTATAACCGGCAGTCTTTCAAGGGAAAACATTCCTCCCTACTTGACACCCCCAGCCGGTCAACCTATTTTCCCGTATAATCAACGGAGGCTTACGATGAGTGTAAACAAAGCTATCCTGATAGGACGGCTCGGTAAAGACCCTGAACTTCGCTACACCCCGGGCGGAAGCGCGGTGGCGACATTTTCCCTAGCCACTAGTGAGGTCTACAAAAACCAGGAAGGACAGCGCCAGGAGAATACCACCTGGCATAACATAGTCTGTTGGGGGAAAACCGCTGAACTGGCCAAAGAGTATCTTCGCAAGGGGAGCGAGGTCTATTTTGAGGGCCGAATTTCCAACCGCAGTTACGACGACAAGGAAGGAAATAAGCGGTACATCTCTGAGGTCGTGGTACAGACTATGAAGTTCCTCGGTTCGCGGCAGCAGGGTGACTCGGGCGGCAGAACGACGGACGAGGTCGAACCGGCTCCGAGCCAAGCGAACGCCGGCGACGACGACCTCCCCTTCTGAGCGGTTTCCGGACAGTCTGTTCTGACAGGCCGACATGGTAACATGTTAGGCCTGTTGTTTTTTTGCGCCAGTTCAGCGCACAATCTCACCTCAGTTTTGTCCCCCGCCTCTCCGACCATTCAAGCGAGAACCGTAGAACCATAAATTGGACAGTGTACCTCGAAGGAGGAGACAGTATGTCTCGAGTACTTGCCCTTGCGGGAGACGCGATCGCCTCGCCCCTCAAGATCCGCCTGTATATCCGGATCGCCGCGATGCTGATCACTACCATTATTGTCTGTTCGACGCTGGTGTTTTACTTCGGTAACCAATTGGTAGATACGCTGGCCGCGGGTGTGGCCACGCTGGCTGACGTTGTGGTGGCGTCGATCATGCCGTATCTCTTTGCCGCGGCGATAGCCGGTATGTCGGCTATGGCGATCACTACCATCCTGCCGACCGCCCAGTCTATTGAACCGCAGGAGAAGATCCTCCAGCGGCTTCGCCAATTAAGCGGCGGCGACCTGACGGCGCAGGACAAGATCCCCGCTTCGGGGAGAACCAAAGATATCGCGAATGAGCTGAATCAGGCGATTGGCATGCTACGCCACCAGGTAACGGCGATGAAGATCGTCAATCGCCAGCAATGGTCAACCTTGTGCAATCTTCGCGAATCGATCCAGCAGGGAGATTTGCAGTTCGCGCTCGGTTACATTGAACAGATGGAGAGAACCTGGGAGAAAACGGTGGAGATAGAGAAAAAGCTACTTACCTGAGGATTTCTTCAACTCGCCTTCGAGGCGTTTGACCCGCTTGAGCAGTTCAGGGAGACGGGTCAACGCGGCTTCGATCCGCATCGTCTCCATGATATCGCGGGCAGGATAACCAAACATTGTCTTGCCCGCCGGTACCGATTTCGGAATACCCGACTGCGCGCCAACCTTGACGTCATCCCCAATTTCAATATGCCCCACCAATCCGACCTGTCCGGCGAGCACCACTCGATTCCCCAGCTTGGTGGAACCCGAGATCCCTACCTGCGACACGATCAGGCAATCATCGCCGATCTGGACATTATGCGCTATCTGCACGAGGTTGTCTATTTTGGTGCGGTTTCCGATGACTGTCGGTCCCAGCGCGCCGCGATCGATGGTGACATTCGCGCCGATCTCCACATCATCGCCCACCTCGACCCAGCCGATCTGTTTGATCTTCTTCATCCCTTCCGGAGAAGGCGCAAAGCCGAAACCATCCGAGCCCAGCACGGTCCCGGCATGTATGATCGCGCGACAGCCTATGCGGGTGCCATGAAGTACACGGACTCCGGGATGAATAAGGGAATGATCCTTGATCTCGCAGTTGTCGCCGACATAGACGGACGAAACGAGCGTACAATTGTCACCGATCCGCGCGGAAGCCCGAATATGGCAGAGCGGCCCGATCGAACAGCGTGCCCCGATATGCGCACCCGGCTCAACAATGGCCTGCTTGCTGATCCCCGGTTCCACCAGGATCGGGTCGGCATAAAGCCGATCCAATATCTTGGCAAATGTCAAATATGGGTTTTTGTGTCGAATGACCGGCTTATGAGTACAGGCCGTCTCAAGGTCGAGCACCAGCGCGGACGCGGCGGTGGTCTCTATATACTGGCTGTATTTGGGGTTTGCGACAAACGAGACATCCCCCGGTTGAGCGGACTCGATCGGAGCCGCACCCGTTATGAGAGTGCGGCCGTCACCTTCAACTGTTCCACCGACCAGATCAGACAGTTCGATCAGGGTCAGCGGTTTGTTACTGGTCGAGCTTGTCAAGGTACTCCAGCACCTTGGCGGTGACATCGAATGTCGGCTTGATATAGCCAAGTCCGCTCATCGATGTGAAGATGATATCATACCCGTCGTCGATCGCCACCTGCTCGATCGCCTTGTTGATATTGGCGAGCAATGGCGACAGCAATTCGTTTTGCTTCATCTCGGCCGTCCCGTTCGGGCCGTAGATCTGCTGGGTGTACGCGTCCAGCGCGTCTTTTTTGGCGCGCAGGGCCGCTTCGCGTTCACGCTTCTTGTCGTCCGAGAGGATCAACCGCTGCTTTTCGTATTCTTCGAGCATGGTCGTCAGCTCGTCAGACTTGGTCTGGGCCTCGGTGTCCCACGCTTTGCGCTCGATCTCCCACTGTTCCTGGGCGCGCAGCCAGGCCTTGTAGGTCTTTTTGATCTCATCGTCTTTGATGAAACCGATCTTCATCGACTGCGCCGACACATTGGCGATAAACCCGGTCGCCAGCACGAACGCCGCCGCGAAGATGATCACCAACTGTTTTGCTCTCTGCATAAGGTCTTTATCTCCTGCTCAAGTTGCCAATAGGCGTTATTTGAAAGTGGTCCCGATCTGGAAGTGCGGTTTCCACTTTTTATCCTGGTCTCGCGCCGTATCCAACGGATAGGCGAAATCGAATCCGATCGTCCCGATCCCGGGGACCGAGATGCGGAATCCGACGCCGACACCTTTGTACAATTTATCCAGGATGTCCTCACGATTCAACCAGGAATTTCCGGCGTCCAGAAAGATCAGGCCGTACAATTGCTGCTCCGCTATCGGGAACTGCAACTCCAGGTTCGTGACAAACATGTACCGTCCGCGCACGCGCGAATAAAACGGAACGCTGGCAAACTCAGTAGTATCATTCGCCAGCGTATCGACAAGAAACACTGAGTCCGGGTCGATCACGATAGAGTCCGGCGTCAGCGAACCGTCATCGTATCCACGCACTATGCCGTCGTACGCGGTTCCACCAGGGGTGAACCGGTCCGACAAAAGGATCCGGTTGTCGCCTTTGGGCGATGTTACCGCTCCATATTGTACTCGCGCGGCCAGCGCAAACTTCCAGAATAATGGCACAAATTTAGCGAATTGCGCCATATGCTGCGTGTAAT
>JAMPYH010000033.1 GCA_023700785.1 Candidatus Zixiibacteriota bacterium | reverse complement strand
TCTCGCCGCTGATCCCGCCGGGGGGCAGGAACTGATCCAGCTTGGACCGGTTGGCGACACTGCCCTGTTGCGCTACACCCTTGACTACCAGATTGAGGCGAACATTGACGGCAGTGTCCCCGCGTCGCGTCGCACCCTGCATATACTGCAGCCGCGACGTCACGCGGGTGACTCGATCATCGCGATGGCGGCGCTGAACCCCCCGATCCACGGGGATGAGGCCGCCAGTATTTTCATGCTCCACTTTCCTGCGGGCATTGTTATCACCCAGGACCCGGTATTCATCACCATCACTGACCTCTATCCTTTCCGCGATTCGGCAAAACAACGCTACGGCGCCGCGCTGACCGGCTATCGACGCGATTCCGTCTTTGTTCTGCGCAACTATCCCGGCTCAAATCATTTCGACTTCCTCTTTCTCTCGACCGGCACAGACGCGACCGGCAACGGAAGATGGGAAGCATCGGCCGGGCACATCGCGAGTTTTGACTACGATTACGACGGCACGCTGGAACATTTCTTTTATGTTTTCGTGGGGCGCGACCGCGAGCCGCGCACTCTCTTCTGCGTTGACATGGAACGAATGGAGATCGAGTGGTCGCTGCCGGTAGCGTCGTCGCCCACCAAGGACGGTGTGGTGAATTGCCGCGACTCGGTCAATCCGGGGATCCTGGTGACAACCTACGGTCCGGACAATCATGTCAGCGACGCGAATTTCAGCGACGAACATGGCTATTTGACCCGCATCGACAAACATGGGCAGATCGTTTTTAACTATGAACTGGCGCCGATGTTTGGCGGCCCCAGGATACTGCCGATCCCGGATGATTACCATTTTATCCTGTTCCACCCCCAGCCGTTGCCGGGACAGGTGATCGGAGATTCCGCGGCGGCGTGGTTGTCAATCGTCAACGGATACGGCCAGCCGATAAAATCGGTGCCGATCGCTGAGTGGTTGTACTCGATGGATCTGGCGCAGGTGGATGATGATCCGGAGTTTGAACTGCTCGTTATCGGACAGAGCGGCCGGATCGGGATCTATGACCTTGATCTGCGGATGACGGCAAGATCGGAACCAACGCCGCTCACCGGCTATGTGACGAGTCTGAAGCTCCCGGGGATGGCGGATTCAGCTTTTCTGTTTTCATCGCGCAGCCGATTGCTGGTCTATTCGAGGGAGTGGACATGCCTGGGGGCGATCCCGATCCCGAGCGAACAGCTGCTTCCCGCCGCGTACGACAGCAGTGGCGCGGTCACCATGGTGGCGATAAGCTACGGCAACGGTTATTCATTCGGCACCTTCTCCGAGCGGCCGATATTCCAGCGCTTGATGGTGTTGGTCGTGCGGGCACGCTTCTGGCTGGTCGGGGTGCTGGGATTACTTGCATTGATGCTGGTAGTGGTGAATATCCGCCGCAATCACGCGATCCAGGAACTCGCTCGTGTTCAGGCACGCAACGATGCTCTGCTCAACGCGTCTCCCGACCTGATGTTCCGGATCTCCGGCGACGGAACCTTTCTTGATTATCAAGCGGCTCGCGGGAGCGAACTTTTCGCTCCAGGCGAGCAGTTCCTGGGCAAGCGAGCGACCGAGATCCTGCCGCAGAATCTGGCGCGGCGGCTCATGGAGCTCATCGCGATCACTCTTCAAGGCGGACGTATACAGAGTTTCGAGTATCAGCTTTCCGTGGGCGGGCGCCTACAGGATTTTGAGGCTCGAATTGTCGCCAGCGGCAGGGATGAAGTACTGGCTATTGTGAGAAATATCAGTGACCGCAAGGCGGGCGAAGCCGCGATTCAGCGACAGGCCCAGATCCTCCAGCAGGTTAGCAGCGCGGTGATCGTGACTGACCTAAACGGGACGATCACGGATTTCAATAAGGGAGCCGAGGAGTTTACCGGGTACCTGGCGCTGGAAGTGCTCAATCGTGATGTCGCGGCCTTGTTTCCCCAGGATGATTGGGCGGAGGTCAGCGCGCGAATCCAAAAGGGGATGCAGGGATCCGGATGGTGGCACGGCGAAATTCGAATCCTCACCAAACGGGGCGTGCCACTCTTCATGGAATTGACGATTTCCGCGCTGAAGGATATGACCGGGCAGACGATCGGCTGGATCGGCTATGGATTGGATATTCACGCGCGCAAACTGGCGGAGCTTGCGCTCAAAGACAGCGAAGAAAAGTATCGCGCGCTGGCGACCTACTCCAGCCAGGGGATCCTGATGATGGCGGGTCGTCGGATCACCAATGTGAATCCACGACTCGCGGAGATCATGGAGATCTCGGCCGAAGAGCTGGTGGGGAAATCAGTGGATACTGTTATCCGCGAGACTTCGCTTCCGGATGAGACCGAATTCTGGCTGGAATACGTCAGGAAGCGGATCGACGTCGAGGATGAGCCGATGACGGCGGAGGCTGACATCCGGAGCTACCGAGGCACGTACAAACGGGTCGAGATCTACTCGTCGAAGTTTACGGTCATGGGCGAGACCGTTGTCCAATCGACATGGCAGGATATCACCGCGCGATACCGGGCGGAAAGGGCCTTGAGAGAAAGCGAGGTAAAGTATCGCGAGCTGTCTGAACATACCAGCATTGGCGTACTCCAGTATGACGACGAACGGATACATTTCGCGAATGATCAGATCGCCCGGATAGCGGAAACAACGGTCGAACACCTGATGTCGATCTCGACATCCGAGCTGATCGCGGTGTTGCACGGCGCGGAATCGGTGCCTAATCACCTGCAACAGATCCGCAATCGACTGGCGGGAAAGGATGCGCCATCACGCTTCGACGCCACGATCAGGACGTTTGCGGGGAGCCAGAAGCAGCTCGAGGCATTAGCGGTGCGAATTGAACGCGAGGATCGCCCGCTGATCCAGGCGACCTGGGTTGATATGACGGCACGTCACCAGGCCGAAGTCGCGTTGCGGGCAAGTGAAGAAAAGTACCGGTCGTTGGCCGAACATGCCAATATCGGCATTTTGCAGTATGACGACGAGCGGATCTACTTCGCGAATGATCAGGTGGCCGCGCTCACCGACACCACGGCGGAGCATCTGATGTCGATGACGTCAGCAGAGCTGATCTCCGCCTTGACCGGCCCTGAAGCCGCCCCCGCGTTTATGAACCAAATCCGCAATCGGCTTATCGGCATAGAGGCGCCGTCCCATTTTGAGGCCGATATCAAGACGTTTGCCGGCAAGCATAGACGACTCGAGGCGTTAGCTGTAAGGATCGAAACGGCAGACCGTCCGCTGATCCAGGCGACCTGGCTCGACATTACGGCACGCCACAAGGCGGAGGTGGCGCTGAGGGAAAGCGAAGCGAAGTTCCGCGCGGTGGCGGAGTCGATGACCGCGGGGATCACCATTTTCGCCTCGGACAAATTGTTGTACTGCAATCCCGCGTCCGAGCGCATTACCGGCTATTCGCAGGAAGAGTTGGCCACGATGAATTTCTGGGACATGATCCATCCGAGGTTCCGTGAGATGGTCCTTCAGCGCGGTCGCGCTCGCCTGGCGGGCGAAGATATCCCTCCACGCTATGAAGTGATGATCCTGAGAAAGGACGGCGAGTCGCGCTGGGTTGATTACTCCGCGAAGACCATCGATTTCCTTGGCGAGAGGGCGGTCCTGGGGACGACGATCGATATCACCGACGCGGTGAAGGCAAAAGAGGAACTTGAGCGCGTCTATCTCGAGCAGTACCACCAAGTGCGAGAGATCGCGGGGGGCGTGTCGCACGAGATCTATAATTCACTCTTCCCGGCGACATCAACCCTGTACAAACTAAAAGAGCGGATCCAGAGTCGCGCCAACGGCGACGCGGACGGCCAGCGCGACCTTCGGTTGATCGGTCTGGCAGAGCAATCGATCGGCCGCGCCATCCACATGACGGACTCGGTCACCAAATTCTCGCGGCTTGAGGCGAATCGCAAGGTCGAGGATGTCTCGGTGGCGGAGATGGTCCATGAGGTCATTGAACAGAATCGAGAACGGTTGGAAGAATTGCGGATCGAATTGAAGACCACGGTCGTCGACGGCGCGCGAGTTGGATGCAGTCGGCCGCATTTCTTTGCTTTGTTGAACAATCTGGTGGTTAATGCCATTGACGCGCTGGCAGAGGTCGAGCAGCGAAAACTCTCGATCACGGCGAGATTGTGGCAGCAGTATGTCCAGATTCAAGTGAGCGACAGCGGCCCCGGGATCTCGGCCGAAAACCAGTCGCGTGTCTTTACCGCCTTTTTCAGCACCAAGCCGCGCAGCGGGACTGGGTTGGGATTGGCGATGGTTAAAAAGATCGCCCAAATGTACGGCGGGGCGGCACGGATGACTTCACATGTTGACATGGGGACCTGCTTCGATATATTAATCCCGAAGGCGGTACCCAGGGCGGGAGTGACAGATGCCAGTCAGTCAGATCAGAGCTAAGATACTCATTGTGGATGACGATCCGCTCGTCCTCGATGCGTTGCAGCAGATGTTTATCGATCATTATGATGTTGTCCTTGCCAGTTCCGGCGCGGAATCCATCCAGCTTCTGGGCGAACAGACGGATATCGCGGCGATCATCCTGGATATCCGGATGGCCAAGCTGAACGGGCTGGAGACGGCCCAGCGGATCCGCGCGTTGCCGCTGGATACGCCGATCATTTTCCACACCGGTTATCCGGGCGAATATCCCAAGGGACAGATCGAGGACGGCGACCCGTATGACTTCATCGGCAAGAATGAGGATCCGAGCCGCCTCGAAGAATCTGTAAGGGCGGCGGTACGCAGTTCGCTCTTCAAGATGCACACCGACCGGTTGGTGGAGCACGCCAAGCGGACGTACGGCATGGTCGGGAAATCGCTGTCAATGCTGGAAGTGTACCGCAAGATCGACGAGATCGGCCCAAAAGAAAAGAAAGTGATGGTCCTTGGACCGACCGGCACCGGCAAAGAGCTGGTCGCGAAAGCGATCCACCAATGCAGTCCCCGTGCCAAGCAACGCCTCGCGTTATTCTCGTGCAGTCATAAGACCTCCGACCTGGTGGAGGACGAGCTGTTCGGACATGTCAAAGGCGGATACACGGGAGCGGTGAACGACCGTGTCGGCGTATTCGAGCACGCCGATAATGGGACCGTTCTCCTCGATGAGATCGGCGATCTGGACTTAAACACCCAGATCAAACTGCTGCGCGTGATCGAGTCCGGCGAGTTCCAGCGGATCGGTTCCCCCGATCTGGTCAGAGTGAATGTGCGCGTGATCTGCGCCACCAGCGCCGATCTCCAGGCGATGGTGACGGCGGGACGGTTCCGCCCCGATCTCTACTATCGCCTCAAGAGCATAGTGATCCATCTCCCGCCGCTGAAAGAGCGTCGCGAGGATATTCCGGAACTGATCAACTACTTTACGACCGAGTACTGCCGGGAATCTGATATCGCGCTCAAACATTTTGAGCAGGGAGCGCGTGAACTGCTGATCGAGTATGACTGGCCGGGGAATGTGCGCCAGATCAAGGAGGCGGTCGAATCGCTGATAGCCTCAACCGCCTCGTATTACATCGCGCGACGCGAGGTTGAAAGGTACTTGAACTTTGACGGACTTGAGACCGGTGAGGATTCGGAGTTTGATCAGCAGGTGCGAGAGTTCAAGCGCATACTGATCATCAAGAGCCTGGACAAACACCAGTGGAATGTCAGCAAGGTCGCACGGGAGTTCGGAAAAGATCCGGCCAACTTCCGCAAGCAGATTGAAGGTCTCGGCATTTCGTTAGGTTAAATATACCTCGCCAAGTTTCCGCGATTTTGGGTGATTTGAACCACACTCGCGCAATCGCTATTCGACGCCATCGGTAACGTCTTACCTTTCATCTGGTAATATCGTCGAATATAGACCAACATATTGGCATACATGTTGTAATACTATATGAACGGACGAAGGGCCAAGGTCTGTGTTTCGGGGTCAACATCTTTGATAACGACCAAGGTCCGGAGGGGCTTCGTTCGTGAGGGCGGGACCAATCTTGAATGGGGAAAAAAGTACCCTCATGTGCAACAGAGGGTCAACACACCTGGTAGCCATGGCGAGTTTGGCTACTGGGTGTCTTTTTTTGCGACTGGATGAGGGCTCGGGGGAGGTCCTTTTTTCCTCTTTCTCTCTCAGCGACTTCCAGTTACATTGTGCCACCAGAAACGGATCGACGCCGCACGCGGCGAATCCGTTGATTTGACCCCGCACTGGGTCCGCATTACCTGAAAAAGGAAATTATCAGTGATCCAACTCATCGGAACCGATGGTACGCAGTACTATTCGTGGATGCTTTCCCCCGGCAAATATCTGCTTGGACGAAGCTCGGAGTGCGACTTTGTGGTGCCGGACAAGACCGTCTCGCGCAAGCACGTCGAGATCGAGTTTGGAGCCGACCAGACCACGTTCCACCTGACCGATCTCGAGAGCCATAACGGCACATTTGTTAATGGCAAAAAACTGACCGGCCGGATACAGATCAATCCGGGGGACCACTTGCTGTTTGGTCAAGTGCAATTCAAACTGACTTCGGGAAGCACCGGATCGAGCGAGTCCACCGGTCTCCCCCGCGCGATCCTTCCGGAAAACATCGCCGAGCACTCGGTCTTCCTGTCGATGAACGAGGCGCTCAAGCCGCTGCCGTCGCGAGTGTCCGACCTGCCGGAGCTGTTGCCGACCCTGTTTGACATGGCGAAAACACTGGTCCTTCCGGAGCCGCAGGAAGAGATGTTGACCCGCGCGCTCGGGCTGGTCGCCAAGGTGATCCCGTCGGAGCGCCTGGCCGTGCTGTTTACCTCGGAAGACCGGAACGAGATCTATGCGGCGGCGACGTTGTTGCCGAATGGCCGGGATCTCGGGACGTTCACCCTCTCCCGCACGATCGTGCGGGAGATCCTGACCAACAAAAGCGCGATTCTCATAGGCGATCCGACCAGCGATCCGCGCTTCGCGTCGCAACAGTCGGTGATCATGTCGGCGATGAAATCAGCGATGGCGGTCCCGATGATGGATCAGGATCGCGTGTTGGGGATCCTCTATGTTGACACCACCAATCCGGTGCATCGGTACAGTGATGAGTATTTGCGCCTGCTCGCGACGTTCGGCAACATTATCGCCGCGCGGCTGATGAACTACCAGTTGTTGGCGGCGCGCCAGGAGAAGCAGTTGATCGAAGCGGAACTTCACCGGGCGGCATCGATCCAGAAAAATCTATTGATCAAAACGCCGCCGGAATTGGCGGGGTTTGACGTGCACGCGTTTCAGCGGCAGTCACGCCTGGTGGGGGGCGACCTCTACGATGTCGCGACCCTCCCGGATGGCCGGCTGATATTTTTGGTGGCGGATGTCTCGGGCAAAGGACTCGGCGCGGCGTTGTTGATGTCCAACATCCTGGCGTCGTTCAGAATCACGTACAGCGCGCCGAAGTTTTCGCTGGAAAAGGCGGTCAAAGCGATCTCAACGCAGTTGCATCGTTACAGCGCTCCGGAGGATTTCGCGACGCTCTTCGCCGGAACCATCGCGCCCGACAGCGGCACGGTATCGTTTGTCAACGCGGGGCATAACCCGCCGCTCGTGGTGCGCGCTGATGGAACGATCGAATATCTGGAGCCGTCGGGGACGATGATCGGCGCGTTTGATTTCTCGACCTGGAAGGAAGAGACGGTTCAATTGGCGCCGGGAGAGTTCATTTTTATCTTCAGTGACGGAGTCACCGAGGCGATGCGCGGAGACGAACCGTACACGGATGCCCGGATGGAACAGATGGTGCTGGCGAATCGCGCGGAGACGCCGTCGGTGATCGCGCGCCGCTTGACCGAAGACATTGAAGCGTATGTCGGGGATGGACCGCGCTCGGATGATATCACCATGATGCTCGTCAAAAGGATATGACCATGCTTCAGGCCGGACAGATATTCGCGCACTTTAGGATCGTTCGTCTTCTGGGCGAAGGGGGCATGGGGCAGGTCTATCTCGCTGAAGATCAGAAACTGCACCGCCAGGTGGCCCTCAAGCTCCTTACCTGGAAGCAAGGGGATGATGACGAGCGGCTGGAGCGGTTTCAGCGAGAGGCAAAGACCGCGGCGCAGGTATCGCACCCGAATGTCATGGCGATCTACGATATCGATCTCACCCACGATGCCGACGGGAACGACATCACCTACATCGTGATGGAGTATATCAAGGGGAGATCGCTGGCCGAGTATATGAAAACGCGGCAGGGGGATATCGCCGCGATCGTGCGGCTGAGCGAGAAAATAGCGTCGGGGCTGGCGGCGGCGCACAAGATCAATGTGGTGCACCGTGATATCAAGGCGGACAATATCCTGGTGGATGAAGACGACCAGCCCAGGATACTTGATTTTGGTCTGGCCAAGCCGGTCGAGCCGGTGCAGTTCGCTGAGGGGGACTCAACACGAACAGTCTCCAAGGAGCTGACCCGCGCCGGCAAGATCGTCGGGACTGTCTCGTTTATGTCTCCCGAACAGATACGCGGCGAGGCGGTGGACACCCGTTCGGATATTTTCTCGTTTGGGGTTCTGCTCTATCGATCGGCGACCGGCGAGTTTCCGTTCTCGGGGCCGACCGAAGTCTCGACGCTCGCGAAGATCCTCGAAGCCCGACATGAGTCGATCCGACTGCGCAACGAGGCGATCCCGCTTGAGCTGGAGCGGATAGTGGACAAGTGCCTGCAGAAGGACCCCAACGACCGCTACCAGGATACGCGCGACCTGGTGGTCGATCTGCGCAATTTGCGCCGCATGTATGACAGCGGCATCTCGGATACGGTGTCGATGACGCGGGAGGCGCCGGCCCGGCACAAGACATTCAAACTCGGCTGGAAGAGCGGACTTCTTGCGTTCCTGGTAATGGCGCTGGTCTGGAAGATATTCTTCGGCAGTGGCGTGGAAGTCAAAGTTTCACACGACGGCGGCGGACTGCAGGCGAAAGAAAACAGCCTCGCGATTCTTGAGTTCGAAAATAAAACCGGCGACCCGGAACTTGATTGGCTCGAGACCGGCCTTCCCGAGATGCTGCTGACCGATCTGGCGCAGCGGCCCGGGATGAACCTTATCAGCCGTCAACGGATCACCGAGATGCTCCAGGCGAATAAAGTGCTGAACCAGGTGCAATCAGCGATCCCGGCTGGCGCGGATGTGATGGCGCAGGTGCGGCGGGAGGTCGCCGAGGAGTTGGGCGCGACCAATACGCTTAGCGGGACATTCTACAAGATGGGGAACAAACTGCGGATCGACGCGCGCCTTGAGGAGTCGTCCAGCGGCCGCGTGCTGATGGGCGAAAAAGTGATCGGCGATGATCCGTTCATGCTGGTGGACAGCCTCACTGCCAAGATCGCGTCGTCGATGAATGTCACGCCGGCCTCCGGATCCGAGCAGGATATCCGGAACCTGACATCATCGTCGCCCGAAGCATACAAACAGTATGTGCTGGGGATGGATCAATTCGGTCTGGGGAATTATGAGGCGGCGACAAAATGTTTCGAGCGGGCGATCACGCTCGATTCGACGTTTGCTCTCCCCTATATGCGGATCGGCATGGCACACGCCTTCCGCCAGCAGCCACAAGAGGCGGCGCGTTTCCTGGCCAAAGCGCTGCACTACCAATCCAAACTGCCGGTACGGGAGCGAAGCCTGCTCGACGTGTACGCGGACATCTGGTTGAAGAGCAAATTCGATGACGCCTTCACCAAGATGCGGCTGATGGTGAGCAACTATCCCGACGACATCGAGGCGCGGACGATCTACGGCATTCTGGTGCATGAGTTCACCCGCGACTCCGCCGCGGCGTTCGCGCAGTTTGATACCGTGCTTTCGTATAATCCCACCTATCAACTACCGATGGAGTTCCGCGCTGACGCGTATCTGGGTTATGGCATGTACGAGCAGGCCATTCGGCAGGCGGAGCGGATCAAGGAGCTGCACCCTGATTCGCCGGGGCCATATAATTTGCTGGGGATCGCCTATCTCAAGCAGGGAAAGCGGGACAAGGCGGAGACAGAGTTTGAGCAGTTGTTGGCAAAGTTCCCGACCAACAAAACGGCGCTCGGGTTTTTGGTCCGGTTGGCGATCTACAAACGCGATTTCGCGAAAGCCGAGCAATGGACCGAAAAATACACCGCGCTCGAACCGGGGAATCTCTATAACACGGTTGATTATTACGACCAGATGGCCGGGCTCATGTTCTGGCAGGGGAGATTCAGGGACGGGCTGAAGCAATATGAGCAGATGCTCCAGGCCGCGGAGCAATTGGGGGACAGCAATATCCTGTCGAACTCGCTGCAAGCGGCGGCGGTCGCGCATATCAATCTCGAGATGAACGACTCGGGGATCGCGCTCTACCGGCGGGCGTATGACCTGCGGACGGCCAATATGTTCTCCAATTACGCCATGGTGCTGGTGGAGCATGATCGAAAACTGACGGACTCCGCGCGAAAGATGTTTCGCGAGGATATCGCGTCGTTCAAATCGCGCACTCCATCCGAGCTGTGGGGAGTGACCGACGGGCTGGAGAAGATATTCAACGGTCTGGCGGCGGCGGATACGGTGCTGCTTCTGGATGGGTATCAAACTCTCATTAAAGTGCAACAGGGGGAGCGGCTTACCGGCAATCACCGCGAGATGGCGTATATCCTGATCGCCCGGGGCGAGTATCAGCCAGGGATCGATATCCTGCGAAAATTAGTATCCGGCGAAGAAGAAAGTGCCGGAGGATTTGGCTATCCGCTGTCGTTGTATCATCTGGGAAAAGCGTTCGAAGGGCTCGGGAAGCGAGCTGAAGCGAAGCGGTATTATACTGAAATGCTCAAATACTGGGGGAACGCGGACATTCAGTTCAAGGAGATCCGGGACGCGAAGGAACGACTTGCCAAGCTGACCAGCTAAGCGTCGCACAAAGGTAAATTAAGAAGCCCGGCCGATCGGTCGGGCTTTGTCATTGGAAAGTGCGTCGCGGGTCAGCTATAGAACTCGCAGACATCGATCCGGTTGCCGTCGAGATCAAACAGCGAAAACCAAATGAGCGAACCACTGGACTGGATTTTGCCGGTCTCAATCCCTCGTTCGGTCAGGACCCTGTGCAGGTGCTTGACATCCGCTGTGGTCAGGATCGGGAAGGATCCCGCCATATTCTTTGGCGCGAGTTCTTCCCCCGGCTTCAACTCCCAGAGGGTCAGATTGGTGTCACCGCCGACCGACGTGACCAGCAGCCTTTCGGATTTGTCGCTGAACAGTTCGCGCACGCCCAGTTTTTCAGCGTACCACTTTTTCGCGGCTTCGAGATCCCGAACACGAATGATGACCGCGTCCATTTTTGAAAAGACTTTTGCCGGCATAGCTGTTCCTTTGCTCTACCCAATGTATCGGCCGGTAATGGTCGGGATGAAACGAAAAAAATCGGGCGACATGCCCGATCTAACTCAATACGCCCGAGAGGATTTGAACCCCTAACCTTCTGGTCCGTAGCCAGACGCTCTATCCAGTTGAGCTACGGGCGCATAGTCTTCAGTTGGAAACGTCAACTTAGTACAAAGGTTCGTCGGTTGTCAACAGCTTTTCGGGGTCATTTCCCCTGGCCGAAGACAATGATAAGCACAGAGATAACGGCAAAAGCGGCGAATATCCCGAGCAGAAAGACCTTATTGGGTTTCTTTCCGGAGGAGTTATCGGGGAGCGGGGTCGATTCGTATTTTTCCAGCCAGCGATCTTCGGCGGCAAGCGTGGTATCGGATTCCTGCAGGAGCGTCTGCGTTTCGCATTGTGGAAGACCGGTCGGGTTCACTTCGAGTACCTGAACCGCGACGACAGTCACATTGTCGGGAGCGCCGCGGTCGAGCGCGAGTTGGATCAGGTTCTCCACCAGCGCGTCAACATTGTCATGATGCCTGACCGCCACGCGCGCGATCTCGTCATCATCGGCATAGCCGCATAGACCATCGGAGCAGAGAAAGAATGTGTCTCCCGGTTTGACCTTAAACGCGCGGTAGTCAACTTCAACCCACTCGCGGACACCGAGCGCGCGAGTGATGATATTCTTGCCGACGATACTGCTGGCTTCCTCGATGGAGATCTGTTGCGATTTTTGGATCTCGTTAAGCCAGGAATGATCAGAGGTGAGCGGCGTGATCTCCCGTTCGTCCAGTCGGTAGGCGCGGCTGTCACCGACATGCGCGACCGTTAAATGGTCGGACTCAAACGCCAGCGCGACAATGGTCGTCCCCATGCCGGCAAAATTCGTGTCGCCGGACGCTTTGCGATGGATGGCGCGGTTGGCCAGGCGGATGGAGCGAAGCAACAGACCGCCGGTCGCGGGGATCGGGACATCGATATTAAGCGCGGAGTCATTGAGCAATTGCTCGGAGAACTGATTGAACGATCGGTGCAGGATCTCCCCTGCCAGCAACGACGCGACCTCCCCCGCCTGATGCCCCCCCATGCCGTCGCAGACCGCAAAGACATGATTGTGCTGATCCAGATGCAGGTGGTCTTCATTGCCGGGTCTAACCAGCCCTTTGTCGGACTTACTGGCGACTTTCAAGCGTAATGGCACAGGGTTCCTTAAGACAAATCGTTGTCAGCAGTTTGCATAATATCGGCCTTTGGCCAGGCGGGCAACAGTTTTTCTTTGCCGATGCCGGACAACAGGTTCGGCCATAAAAAAGCCCCGAAAACTCGGGGCTCTAAACTTGCGTAAAGACCGCGACTATTTCACCAGCAACATTTTGCGGGTCTGCTCGGCGTAGTCGGTGACTATCCGATAGAAGTAGATCCCGCTCGATAATCCGGTGCCGTCGTAGGAGACCGAATGGTCTCCGGCCGACTGTTGGCCGAGATCGCGCGATTCGACCACCCGCCCCAGAACGTCGATAACTTCCAACTGGACCGCGGAGGAGCGCGGTAACGAGAAGGAGATCGTCGTACTCGGGTTGAAAGGATTCGGGTAGTTCTGGTGCAAAGCGAATCCGCCCGGCAACTGGCCGCCATCATCCGGAACATCGGTTATCGAGAAGATGAGGCTGACACTGCCGCTGTACTGCACCGACGGATCAACCCCTGAATTGACAGTGAAGTTAATGACGTCAACCGTGTCCGGCGTTGAGGTAAAGAACGGAGTCTGCACGTCGAAATCGACAAAGACCGTCTGGCCGGAATCAGCATAGACAAAAGAATCCTGAAGGATCGATTTGAAGGCTGTGTCCGAGTGCGATGTGATGATGTGATAGAAATCCTCGCCGGAGCCGTCGTTGCGGACGCCCACGGTAAAGCGAATGACTTTGTTAAATGACGCGGCTTTGTCAGTCGGAATCTCGACCACGGTCATCGCGACGGACATCGTCGCGGAGAGCACCAACTCCTTTTGGGTCTGGTCGGTCCAGGTTGGATCACCGGAGACGACGGTAGCGGGGCGGCCGTTGATGGTGAAACGCACGGTGTCGTCGGTGATCGGTCCTTCATCGACCCCAACGGTCGTGAGATCGTCGCCATACACATTCATAAAACCGAAAAAGCCGGCGGGAGCGGAGGGGCCGAGACCGACGGTATCAACGCCGCTCAACACGTTGTTGGGATCATAGGCGCGGATGATCGAGCCGACCGGAACAGGCAGCCCGTTAAACAAGGTCGCCGAACTGTAATAGTTCGCGAACCTGGGTCCCGGATATGGCTGCGCCGAAGCCAGCGCGGCCATCAGGGTAACCGCAACAAGAGCTATCAGAGTTGGAGTAATCAGTTTTCTCACATCTTCACCGCCCGTTAAGTCCGGCCGCGCCGTATCAGGCACGGCCGGATCGTATTCGCCAGCGATGCTTACTTCAGAAGCATCATCTTCTTGGTATCGGTATAGTTATCGGCCGTCAGGCGGTAGAAGTATACTCCCGAAGCAACCGCTTCGCCAGTATCATTCTTGCCGTTCCAGACAACCTGATGGTCACC
>JAMPYH010000032.1 GCA_023700785.1 Candidatus Zixiibacteriota bacterium | reverse complement strand
AAGGGTGTGGAACGTGGTCGGATGAGATCCGCCGGTCGTGGCGAAGATCCGAAGTACTTCGTCGGTGACAACAAGACCGAGGAAGGCCGCCAGGCGAATCGTCGCGTGGAGATCGAATCGGTAGAATAGAATCAGAACATCATTGAGATGTAATGTACGGGGACTCGCAAGGGTCCCTGTCTTTTTATTGTGGAAGCGTCGGTTCACACGGCCGAGAGGTGAGGCGTAGTTCTCGCACATAACGCAGGCGGTTTTGGTTCGGGGAGTGGTGACATGATGGTGGCGGCCGCAAGAACCGACGCAACCACTGGAGGCGAGTATTGTGATTAAAAGAGTTTTGAAAAATATCGGCGAAAAGCGTCGGTTCACACGGCCGAGAGGTGATGCGTAGTTCTCGAAAATTACGCAATCCGATTTGGTTCGGGGAGTGGTGATGTGATAGTAGCGGCCGCCACTTTATTTCTCGCTGAATAAAAAGAAAAAGCGGCAGAGGGCATCTGCCGCTTGCAGTCAGTTGTGTATTGAGAAAGAACTAGCGTGGTTCTCTGCGGGGGGAGCCGAAGCCGCCGCGGCGGTCGGAGCCAAATCCGGCACGCTCCTCTTTCGGGCGACCGACATTCACTTTCAGGTTCCGCCCCTTGAACGGTTTGCCGTTCATTTCGGCTATCGCGGCGTTCGCCTGGGTCTCATCCGACATTTCGACAAAACCAAAACCACGCGGCTGACCGGTTTCCCGATCCTTGATGATCTTCGCGTATTTCACTTCGCCGAACGCCGCAAACGCGTCCATCAGTTCCTGTTCTGTCGCGTCGTGAGACAGATTCCCGACATAGATGTTCATTGAAAAACTCCACACAGTTTAGATAGTTGGTTCCGGGGACACGCGCGTACGTGTGCCGGACGATAAGCTCATGGTCTGGGCAGTACTTTCTGAAAGAAGTTATCAAGCAATCGATAATTAAGTCGCCGGGCGGACTCCGCTATAGGTCGATAACCGGCCAGCACCGTGTCTTTGGTACTGCCGATCTCAACCAGTTCATGCGCGTAGTTATCGCACCAGACTGATGCTTCCTCGAGCGGCGCCTCCAGATGGAACTGCAGTCCCACCAGATTGCCCTTTCGGAAAGCCTGATTCTTGCAGTCGGTCCCTTCAACTAACAATTCAGCTCCAAAAGGCACTTTGAAAGTGTCGCCGTGCCACTGAAACACCTCGAATATATCGTCAAATCCGGCGAACAAAAAATCCTTTTTCCCCGCTTCTGTCAGAGTGACTCTGTATGCGCCTATCTCCTTGACCGCGTTCGGTTTGACCTCGGCTCCAAGAACTTTGGCGAGCATTTGTCCGCCGCCGCAAATACCGAGATAGGGAAGGTCGATCCGTGCGGCCGCCGCGACAAAGCTATATAGTTTTATCAGGTGCGGATGTTGGCGATAGTTGTAAACCGATTCCGGACAGCCGAGCACTATGACCGCGGCAAGATCCGCCGGACCCGGTAGCGGCTGATCGGAGAATGAGTCGATAGCCTGGTGTTCGAGGTTACGCTCGCGCAGATGATCAAGAATAGTCCCGGCGGTCTCGACCGCGCAGTTTCGGATGATCAGAATTGGTTTCATGGGGTCAAAGATACATGGTACGCGGAAAAAGAAAAGCCCCGAGACGAGATTCTCATTCGGGGCCGGTAAGATCTTAGACGAGAACTATTTCAGCAGTTCCTTCACCCAGGTGGGCAGGGCAAAACAGCCGCGATGGATGTCATCATTATAGTATCGGGTTTTGAGCTTCAATCGGTCATACCGCGCCTGATCGAAGTTTTTGATCGGGTCATACTTTTTAGAACAGAAAGCGAATGACCAGTAAGTTGAGGGATAGATCGGCATAAAGCAGGTATAGGCTTTAACCATCGGGAAGACAGCCTTCAGGTTGGCGTGAATTCCGGGAAATGACTGCTGGTGATAGAACGGCGCTTCCGATTGCGCCACCAGGATACCATCGTCATTCAGGCGATTGAAGACATCCTGGTAGAACGGCTTTTGGAACAGCTCTTCGGCCGGTCCGACCGGATCGGAGAGGTCGAGCATGATGACGTCGAATTTGTCCTTGCCGTTTGCGATGAACTCTTTGCCATCCTCGAAAACCAGCCTGGCTCGCTTGTCATTCGCGCCAGCGGTAAGATACGGGAAGTATTTCTTGGAGACCTCAACCACCTTGGCGTCGATCTCGCACATGATACATTCCTCGACCTCGGGGTGTTTCATGATCTCGGTCAGCGCGCCGCAGTCGCCGCCGCCGATGATCAGCACCCGCTTGGGATCCGGGTGGGTGAACAGCGGCACGTGAGTGATCATCTCGTTGTAGGCGTTATAGTCCTTGTCCGCGGCCATGAGCGAACCGTAGAGCACCAGCAGGCGGCCGTAATCTTTGCTTTCGAGCACGTCGATACGCTGGAAGTCCGACTGGGTTGACTCGACGATCCTGTCCAGCTTGATGGTCAGGCCGGAAAGTCCCTCGTGCAATTCTGAATACCAGACATTCCAGAGGTCGGTCATGGATGGTTCGGAAACATGGTTTCCTTTGTCAGTAGAGTGCTCGCTCATAATCTCCTCGAAAAGTTTCCTTATGGTCGCGGGGAATGAAAAAGGCCCCGCTCCATCGGAACGGGGCCAGGATGGTGCTTAGTCGATCAGGTTATAGCCGGGTCGTTTCAGCGAATTGAAGTCGCAGGCCGACGCGGCGCAGTAGGCGCCGGTCATCGGGAAAACGATCGCGTCGCCGACTTTCAGTTCCGGGATCATCAGGCCGTCGTACATCACGTCAAACGAATCGCAGGTCGGACCAGCCAGGACCGACAGCTTCTCATTGCCATGCCTGTACGTCACGACCGGATAGGTGCAATGGTCATAGACAATGCCCGAGAAGGTCGAATAAAGACCGTCGTCGAGGTAATACCAGACCTTGCCGTCCCGCTCAGCCTTGCCGATCACCGACGAAACCAGCGTCACCGGGCTGGCGGAGATAAATCGGCCAGGCTCACAGATCAGTTTGATCCCGGGGCGGATCTTTTTGGCCAGCGCCTCGCGGATCGGCGCGCAGAGCTCCTCGATCGACGGGATCGGCTCGGTGTATTCCACCGGGAAGCCGCCGCCGATGTCGAGCAGGCGCATGTTGAGTCCGGCCATGTCCAGCGCATGGATCAGATCATGCGCGGCGTCGATCGCCTTGACGTAGTTCGCGGCATAGATGCACTGCGAGCCGATATGGAAGCAGAGTCCATAGAACTCATGCCCGGCGGCCTCAATGGCCCGCGCCAGCGGCAGAACTTCTTCGACCGTACAGCCGAATTTGTACTGCAGATTCACTACCGCGGTGGTCTCGGTCTTGATCCGGAAACGGATCATAAACTTCAACTTCTTGTCCGCATACCGCTGAAGTTTATTGATCTCTTCAGCGTTGTCGATGACATAGATCTCAACACCCTTGGCGACCGCGTAATCGAACTCGGAGACGGTCTTGATCGGGTGCGAATGGATCAGGGATGCCGGCGCGACCCCGGTACGGAGAACGGTATCGATCTCTCGCGCGGAGCAGACGTCAAAATTGCCGCCGCGGGCATAAACCTCGTCAATGATAGCATGCTCGTTGTTCGATTTGACGGCATAGTGAATGCCGACACGCGGCAACGCGGCCTTGAGGGCTTCGTAATTTCGCCCGACCTCGGCGCGCGACATGAGCATCATCGGCGTCTCGAGGTTGCGCGATTCGAACAGCTCGCGGATCAGGCCGGTATCAACACCCCGAAACAACGTGGTGTTCTCAACGGCGGCGAAATGCATGGAGTGGGTCATGGTTCACCCTCCTTTGACTAGGCCTGCGCGGCCACGTTAAAGGTCTGCGGGAACGGCTTGTGGCTGATAACCTCATCAGCTTCAGACGGGATCCCGCGTCTCAGATCCTGCACGTGCGCTGCGCCCGCGCCCAGCACCGTCGAAAGATACTCATGGGCCTTGTACGGGTCGACGCTCTCACCGCAGGTGAAGAAGTCAACCGCCGCGTACCCGTACTCCGGCCAGGTGTGAATGGAAATGTGCGACTCTGCGATCACCACAACCCCAGAAACGCCCTGAGGATTGTACCTGTGAAAGACCGAGCGAACGATGGTCGCGCCGGAACGGCGGACCGCTTCGTTCATCCCTTCCTCTAACAGGCGGACGTCATCGAGGCTGCGCTTATCGCACTCGGAATACTCCACGATGAGATGCCGTCCGAGAATCTTCATTAGTCGGTTCCCTCCTTCAGGGGAAGAGTTGTTCACTACATCTGTGGCGGCGTGATCACCCACAAAAGCTTGACCACAGTCCGGCCGTTGTTCATCACCTGGTGAGTCCTGTCGGACTCGAAATAAAAGCAGTGCCGACTGGGCACCGTGTACGTCTTTTTGTCGATCCGCACGGTTGCGGTTCCGTTCAGCACGTAGCCGAACTGTTCGCCGGCATGAGGTCCCCGCGGCTCCATGGTCTCGCCGGGTTTGATCTCCAGCAGGATCGGATCCATCAGGTTGTTGGTCGAACCAGGGACCAGCAATTCGAATTTGCTGACTCCCCAACCTTCGACCGGCACCCGCTCGCTCGGCGCGAACACGACCTTTTCATCGGTCGTATCGCTGAAGAACTCAGACAGCGTGACACCCAGCGCCTCAAGGATATCGGAGAGAGAATCTACCGAGATCGAGGTCTGGTCGTTTTCAAGCTGAGAAATGAACCCTTTGGTCAGTTGGGCCCGGTCTGCCAGCTCTTCCTGGGTCAGGTCGGAGCCGAGGCGCAAGGCCCGTATCTTCTCGCCAATCTTAAGGTTCACAACTCTCTGTCTGCTCCAGCGTCGGTTTAATAAACCGTTACTTTCAGTTTAATAAACGGCGTCAGTATAGCCTAAGTTCCAGATATGTCAAGGGTTTTTTGCCCCACGGGCCAGTTTTTTGTAGGTTTTTTTGCCGCCGAGAGAGGTTATCCACAGTTCAGAGACCAAAGGCGTCAACGATTGCGGGAGAAAACGCGGCGGCCGCTTTAGCTGACCATCTACTCCGTGAGGAAAAGTTCTGCCGCTCCGTCATCGATCTCTCGTGAAGATCCCGTATGGATTGTGAAACGCGAAACGTGGTGCGCGGACGAAAAACCGGAAGATGCGCTGCGGGTTGAGGCTGTTTGCATAGAAGAGCGCGCCAACAAAATCTTGCATCGTGAGTTTTGTGGAGCTATTTTTGAAATGTATCACAGCCGGGAAAACCTATCCCCAGCATATCTGATGACATCACATATCCCAAGGAGGTAGTATGAAGAGAACTCTGCTCGCGGCAGTGGTCATGCTTCTGGCATGCTCGGCGGCGCAGGCGCAGGCTCCATCACTCGGCATTGGCGCTTTCGGCGGCGTCAATATCCCGATCGTGCAGGACGACCAGGGGAACGGAACCGTTTTTGGCATCCATGCCCGAGTCAAACTGTTGCCATTCCTGGTGGCGGAACCGAACTTCCTGTTGTCCAAGTGGGGCGATCCGGACGCGATCGATGGGATCGTGCTTGGTGAAGGCTCCAAGATCACCGGCTTCGGTCTCGACGCCACGCTGGGCGGTTTGCCCGGCGCGGTTGGTTTCAAGCCGTTCTTTTTCGCCGGGATCGGATCATTCAAGATCAAGAATGAGCTGACCGGATTTGATGAATCGAACATCGGCTACAAGGGAGGACTCGGGATCGGTCTCGGCCTGTCGCCGAAGTTTGATGTCGATGTCCGCGGCGGACTGTTGGTCGTGCCACAGGAAGACGGCGGCTCCAAAAAGGGAGCGCTTATCACCGGTGGCGTAACTGTCAACCTCTAAGGAGTAGTGCTCATGATCACGCGAATGAAATTGCTTGCTCTGGCGGGGCTGATAGCGGTCACCGCTTTGATTACCGGATGTCTCGTCTCCGGAACATTCATTATTGTGGAAGATTTCGAATTCACCGCCCAGACGGGTTTTTATCATTATAGTGTTGACCTGACCGATGAACCGGATTGGGAGGACCATAAGGATGATATCGACGCGATCGACGCGGTCGGGTTCGAGTTCACTATTACCAGTTATTCCGATGTAACGACCACGTTTAACGCCTGGGTCACCGGAGCCGGCACCAACTACGGTACAGTCGCTGAGATCGCCGCTAATGCGACGAAGATCATAAACGATCTGACGGTTCCCGCGAACGGCTCGCTGACAATCACCTATGTCCAGTCGCTTGGACATATAACCAACCTCGAAGCGCTGAAGGCATTAGTGAAAACGGGCCAGTTTGAGTACTATGGCACCAGCACTAATAATCCGGACAATGTCTTTGACGTAACGGATGGCAAAGTGGTGGTGACGCTTTCGGCCAGCGGATCCGGCTCCTAAGTATCGCTTTGATAGATTTACGGTTGGCCGGTTCGAACGCGAGCCGGCCTTTTTTTTCGACTCTGCTTGCCTAGTTCCTGAAAACCTTTAGATTACCGCCACGTTTCATATCAGACAACGAAAAGGAGCTAAGCCATCGACAGTTATAACGTAGTGATAATCGGCGGCGGCCCGGGCGGATATACCGCCGGAATACGGGCGGCCATGAAGGGGGCAAAGGTCGCGGTGGTGGAGTATCGCGATCTGGGCGGTGTTTGTCTCAATCGCGGCTGCATCCCGTCAAAAGCGCTGATCGCTTCGGCCACCCAGTACAAAAACATGAAGGAAGCGGAGGCGTTTGGGATCAAGCTGGTGGCGCCGCCGGTGTACGACTGGCTGGCGATGCGCGCCCGGAAGGACAAGATCGTCAATATGCTGGTAAGCGGCATTGGCTCGCTGTTCAAGTCGCATGGCGTGACCCACTATAACGGCTTCGGACGACTCGCCGGTTCAAGTCATGTTGTTGTCACCGATGAAAACGGTGTCGAAACGAGGATCAAGGCTGATAATATCATTATCGCGACCGGATCACGGGCGGCGAATATCCCGTCGTTCCCGATCGATGGGAAGAGGATCCTCAATTCAGATCATCTGCTCGAACTGGAAAATCTTCCCCAATCGATCCTGATCATCGGCGCGGGAGTGATCGGTTGCGAGTGGGCCTGTATGCTGGCGCTCCTGGATGTGGAAGTACATGTTGTCGAAATGCTCGACCATGCCTTACCGATGGAAGACAGCGGGACCGCGCAGGTACTCGAGCGGGAATTGAAAAAGCTCAAGGTCAATCTTTATACCAAGACCAAGGTGGAGAGCATCACCGGCGGACCGGCCGGAGTGCAGGCGAAACTCTCCAATGGGAAGATAATCGACGCCAACCAGGCGCTGGTCGCGGTGGGGCGGTCGTTCAATACCGAAGATATCGGGCTTGAAGAAGCCGGTGTCGAGAAAGCGAAAAATGGCTCTATCCCAACGGGCCCGGATATGCGGACCAATGTAAAGAATATATTCGCGATCGGCGATGTCCGCGGCGAGATATTGCTGGCCTACACCGCGACCCATGACGGGGCGGTGGCGGTGGACAACGCATTGGGCGAGAAGCGGACAAAAAATTACGCGGGGGTGCCGTCGGTGATCTTCACGCATCCCGAGGTAGCGTCGGTGGGTCTCCGCGAATCGCAAGCGGCCAAGGACCACCAGATCGCGATCGGTAAGTTCCCGTTGCGAGTGCTGGGGAAAGCGCATGCTGAGAACGAGATCGCCGGCGAAGTAAAGATCATCGGCGATAAGAAAACGGACAAGATATTGGGCGTGCATGTGGTTGGTATCCATGCCACAGAAGTGATCCATGTCGCGGCATTGGCGATGAACCAGGGGCTGACGGTCACACAACTCGGCAACCTGATATTTGGGCATCCGGTCATCTCCGAGGCAGTAATGGAAGCGGCTCACGACCTACATAATGCCTCGGTACATCTGGCCAAGAAGCGGGTTTAAGGCGCAGAAGCTGCCCTTTTCGATCGAATGGGGTTAATTCTATAGTAGCCGCACGCACTGGATGCGTGCGGCTATCTATTTATACGGCAACGGTAAGGCTCGAGGAGTGCTCGGGGATGGCAAGTTTCACGTCGCAGGAATTGCGTCTGGTCTGAACGCAAGGTGACTCAAGACTGACAAAGGCTGCTCTATAATGCTGTTGTACAGTAGGTTAGCAAATACCTACGAAGGCGTCTGGATTCGGCACATCGGTTGATTCTTATTTCGTCGAAGTTAGTTACTCTTAAATATACGCAGTATGGCGGTGAAGGGTATTTAAGAGGTGGGGATTAAGGAGTTGCTTGTGAGGGGCAACTCCTTTTTTCATGTCCGAAAACCGGCAGACGTCCAAACTCCAAACTCCTGATCATTCCAGTGATTCTATTCCGAGGCGTCTTCTGGTCTCTGTGAGACCAGGAATCGTTTCTACTTGTGTCACAACCTGTTGGTTTGAGCCGTAGCATGCGGAGGGGGCTGTGCGGCGCGAGATCCGGTCGGTCGATGTCCGCTTGACTCCGGGTCGAAAATAGTTAGATTGTCTGCTCTTTGAAATGGCGGCGTAGCTCAGTTGGTTAGAGCAGTGGAATCATAATCCACGTGTCCGGGGTTCGAGTCCCTGCGCCGCTATTTTTTCATCCCCAAATCCTCTTCCAGTTGCCTTTCAAGGCCGAATCCGCTTGGTTTCTCAGAGCATATTATATTTACCGGAGCACAACGTGCAGAATTCGATCACAAGGCAGATAGCGGGCCTCGGACAGGCACAGGACAATTCGAAAGTACGTCTTCACCAGCTTTTTGACTTGAGCTGGAAGTGGCAGATGGAGCAGTTCCCGGAGTGGGCGACCTTCCTGGGGTATGCGGAGCATAACGACCGATGGACGGACCGTTCACACGAGGCGAATCACCGACGGACGTCGGACCTCAAAATCCAGCTCAGAGCGCTGGAGTCGATAAGCAGGGGGGAGCTCGCCGCACAGGACCAACTGAGCTACGACCTGTTTCGACGCGGGACAGAGGAGGAGATTACGGCGGCGGAGTTTCGTTCGGAATTGGTCGCGACAACGCAGATGGATGGCATCCATCAGGAGATCCCGCGGGTACTTGAGGTCATGCCGGTTGCAACGGCGACGCAACGCGAGCAATTTCTGGCGCGACTTGAACGGATTCCGCAAGCGCTTTGGCAGGCATCGGAATTGATGGCCGAAGGAGTTAAGCTCGGCATCACGCAAGCGCAGGGGCCACTCCGGGGGCTGCCGGAACAGATAGCGAACCAGATAACAAAGGATCCGCGCCATGCGCCGATGCTGGTGGCGCTGCGTCGGCGGCCGTCGAAGGTTGAACCTCAGGTTTGGGAGCAATTTACTCAGCAGGCGTACAGCGTCTATACCGGCGCGATTGAACCGGCACTGAAAGAGTTTTTTGGGTTTGTGGTGGATCGCTACTTACCCCAATGCCGCACCGAGATCAGTTGGACCAGTTTGCCACGCGGCAAGGAGTGGTATGATTTCCTTATCCGCAAAAACACGACCGCCAACCTCTCGCCTGACCAGATCTTTGAAACAGGATCAGCGGAAGTCGCGCGGATCAGAGGAGAGATGGAACGGGTGATCGCGAGTTCCGGCTTCAAAGGGAGTTTTGACGAATTCATTCATTATTTGCGGACTGACAAACAATTCTATTTCAATAAACCGGCTGAACTTTTGACAGCATATCGCGACATCTCTAAACGGGTTGACCCGGAACTGGTCCGTTTTTTCGGGATCCTTCCGCGACTCCCCTACGGGGTCACCCCCATTCCTTCCTACATGGAGAAACAGCAGACCACCGCGTATTACATGCCGGGCTCACCGAAAGCGGGTCGTCCCGGCTATTTCTACGCCAACACATATGATCTCGCCTCTCGGCCGAAGTGGGAGATGGAAGCGCTGACGTTGCATGAAGCGGTGCCGGGGCACCATCTCCAGATCGCGATCGCTCAGGAGCTTGAGGATATACCGGAGTTTCGGAAACAATCCTGGATCACCGCGTATGGCGAAGGCTGGGCGCTTTATTCAGAGTCACTGGGCGAACAGATGGGGTTCTATGCGGATCCGTACGCCAAGTTCGGACAGTTGACGTTCGACATGTGGCGCGCCATCAGGCTGGTGGTCGATCCGGGGATGCACGCGAAGGGGTGGAGCCGCGATCAGGCGATAGCCTACTTCCTGCAGAACTCGAGCAAACCAAAACATGACATCGAGGTAGAGGTCGATCGGTATATCGTCTGGCCGGGGCAGGCGGTGTCGTATAAGATCGGCGAATTGCATATACGCAACTTGAGAAGGAAGGCGGAGCAGGAGTTGGGTGAGCGGTTCGATCTCCGTTCATTCCATGATGAGCTGCTCAAACATGGCTGTGTGCCACTCACCACGCTGACTGAAATTATTGAGAGCTGGAAAAAGTCGATCCACTGAAAAAAAACGCCGGAGCTTCCGCTCCGGCGTTTGACAATTTACAATATCGTATTTAATGCTGCAGGCAGGAATGATCGACATCCGATCCGTGGACGCCATCAAGCGGCGGCCCCATCGGAAGTAGCTTGCGGGTCGGCGCCAGTTGTTCGAGCGTTCTGGCGTCAAACAGCCGCCCATTGACCATCGTGTAACTGATATTTTCTGATTGCTGTATATCGACCAACGGGTCGCCATCGATGACAATCAGATCCGCCAGCATCCCCGGCTGAATCGATCCGATCTTGTGATCCAGACCGATCGATCTGGCACCCATCCAGGTCGCGCAGCGAAGCGCCTCATGGTTGGTCAGCCCGCCCTGCTGGAGCATCCAGAGTTCCCAGTGCGCTCCCAACCCCTGAAGTTGACCATGCGCGCCAAGTTCAACATTGCCCCCCCGATGCACGATCTCCGCGGCCACTTTGGCGGCATCGATATGGTGAAAATCTCCTTCGGGAGCCATCAATCTGCGGCGAGAACGCGGGTCAAGGACCGATCGGGGAGTGAAGTGGGCGAGCCGTTCATTCTCCCAGACATTAAAGTGCTGGTACCAATAGAACTCGCCGTTGAGGCCGCCGTAATCGACGATGAGTGTCGGCGTGTAACCGGTGGCTGATTTACTCATCAACTGAAGCTCCGGCTCGTATAACGGCGTGACCGGCACGTTATGTTCGACAGTGGTGTGCCCGTCGAGATAATGCGTCATGTTATAGTGCAGGCAGGAACCGCCTTCGGGAACGACCATGATCCCGAGTTCGTTCGCGGCCTTGATGACCATTTGGCGCTGTTCCCGTCGCGGTTGATTATAACTCTTAACCGTGAACGCCCCCCAGGCGGCGGTTCGCTTGATAGCGGAAACCGCGTCTTCATACTTGTTGATCACGGTTTTGAAAGAACCGTCGGCACCGTAGAGAATAGTGCCGGTAGAGAAAACGCGAGGGGCGATGTAATCGCCCTTTAACTGGAGCTCGCTCTCGGCGAAGATCATTTCGGTGTTGTTGCTGGGGTCGTGGGTGGTCGTGACACCAAACGCCAGGTTGGCCAGCCAGGCCCACTTCTGCTGAGAGTTGATATCCTGATTGGATGATCCGGTATGCGCGTGAATATCAATAAGGCCCGGCATTAGTGTCTTGCCCGTAACATCGATGACATTCGCGCCAGCCGGTACATTGATCTTGTCTTTGCTGCCGACTTCATCTATACGATTCCCTTTCACATGCACCACGCCGTTCTCGATGACAGAGAGGTCGTGCATCGGGAGGATCTTCGCGCCGACGAAATAGAGATCGGTCGCAGGAATATCGGCTTTCTCTTTCCATCCGAGGCTAAAACTGGAAGGCTTCAGCGTATCTTTGGCGCTGTCTGGTTTTGGCGCGAACAAGGTGGCGAGGTCATAGCTGAATAGTTCAGGGCCGAGACTCCATCTTACCGACTTGCTGTCCGGCGACCAACTTAAGTAGGTGCCTCCATCGGTCGAGAGTCTTTTCTGCGGGATACTGCGCGTTTCCGGGCTGAGGTCGAGCGGTGTTGAGACCTGCGGGAACGGTACAACATACGTGTGCCAGAGTTCTTCGAACGCCAGCCAGTTCTCGTCGGGTGAGAGCTCAAAGTAGCCGGCCCGTTCGGACTTGGCCAGAACCCGGCGGTCGGAGCCGAGCACATTGACCGAGATCAGCGCGCTACCGTCTCCTTCACCGGAGATCAGGTAGATCCGCCGGCCATCTTTGCTAAAGCGGGGGGAACGACCTTCACGAGCAACAAGTCTGGGGGCGGTAGTTCCTTTGGCATCCACTATGTAGATACCTTGATCTTCCTCCCAGATCCTCCCGCGGTAGCCATCGCCTGAGCCGCGGCGGTACACCACCCACTTGTTGTCAGGAGAAAACGCCGCGGTAACATAATGACCGGGTTGTTTGACGATGACTTGCTCTCTTCCGCTGGCCAGGTCGATCGTTTTGACACGTCCACCGGTGGTATCACTCCAGGTGACACAAACGACAGCCTTCCCGTCGAGCGAGACATATGGCGCGAACTCGAAATGCTCGATCTGCGAGGTCACGCGCGAACGCTTGCCCGTGGCCGGGCTATAGCGATACAGATAGCCGAGCGCCTGAAACAGTACATCCCTGGTTGAGCCGACCATCTGCGGCCAGCGAATCACTTTGACGTCAAATTCAGTCCCTCCGATATTTTGCGCAAAGCGTAACGCTTTGACCACCTGCTGTGTTACCTTGGCGGTAAAGAGGATAGGGCTGGTCACGCCATCGGCGATGGCCACTCGCCAGAGTTTCCCCCTGGCGGTGATAACAATCGACTTGCCGTCCGGCATCCAACTGAATCCGGGATAGACGCCGAAGATAGCCCAGGTTTCCTGCTGATCCTCGTCGAGGCCATCCCAGAGATGGCGAGTCTCACCGGATGCGAGGTCAAACAAACAAAGCACCGACTTTTCTCGCACACGCCGAACAAACGCCAGTGTCTTGCCATCGGGACTTATTTGCGGACGAACCGCGCCGCCCGGGATGCTTATCAGTTCGTTTACCTCACTGGTCTCAAGATCAAGACGGCGGATGACATAAATAGTGCCGTTCGGATCCTTGTTGTATTGAAAGTACGGACCGGGGGACATATCCTCCGACCAATAAAGATATTTGCCGTCGGGGGAGAAGATCGGCTCGCCGGCATCCTGTTGGTCATTCTTCTTCGATGTGAGCTTTATCCCCGCGCCCCCTTCAGGAACGGCGTACATCCACATTTCCCCGGCCCCCATCGAGCGATAGCCGGTAAAATGCTTTCGCGCGACTATGTATTTGCCGCCAGGGTGCCAGGTCGCGTTGTTGAGCAGACGAAAGTCTTCCTTGGTGATCTGGATCGGGTTCTTCCCGTCAGGATCCATCACCCAAATATTGTCAGCGCCACCTCGGTCGGAGGTAAACGAGATCTTTGAGCCGTCGGGGCTGAAACGAGGTTGAACATCGTAGGCCGGCCCTCCGGTGATACAGGTAGCTTCGCCGCCGGCAATCGGCATGGTATAGATATCGCCGAGCAGGTCAAACACGAGGGATTTGCCATTGGGAGAAACATCGACCGAGATCCAGGTACCCTCCGACGTTTCAAAACTCAGGGTGTCATGAGGGAGCCCGAAGTTGGTGACATCCCATTTGGCATCTTTCTTAGCGGCAGCTGAGTCAGTAGTGGTGGTGTCAGCCAGAACGGCGCACGTTGATAGCAAAATTACGGCGCCGACAAAACTGAGGCGAGCGGCGGGGGCCATGATATTATCCTCCTGAAACAATAGCGATCTTAACCGGCTTGGATGCCGGTCATGTCCGGTAAGGGTATACCATCGTCACCACTTTGGAAAGTGGTTTTTGGGATTATGTGGGGGATGTGAGATGCTGTTGGTATTCGGCGAGAAACGCCTCCACCTGGTAACTGTGCCGTTCCGCCCAGATGAGGAGATCTTCGGCGGCGAGATTGGCGAGTTCGATCCGTTGGTCAGTCCCAGTT
>JAMPYH010000031.1 GCA_023700785.1 Candidatus Zixiibacteriota bacterium | reverse complement strand
TACAGGACGGCATGCCCCAGATCGGCGGACTTGAAGTAGGCATTCCCCAGATTATAGTAAAGCGGAGCGGACTCAACGCCGGCCTGGACCGCCCGGCTATAGGCTTCGATCGCTTTGACGTACTCTTTGTCCTGGAAGAACCGATTCCCGGCCGCGAAATCATCCGCCGGACCGGCCGACGCGATACCCGCGAAGATCGTTAACACCAAAACCGCAAGAGTGATGGTCCTACGCAAAGCGAACCCCCTCCATCCGGACCATGATGCTCTCAGCCGCGCCCAGCGCTTTCTCCATATCGGACTGGCTGATGCTGGCGGGCGCAAAGCGGGCAAAATCACACTGCTTCAAGAGAGACAGCGTGTCATTGATCAACTCATCGTCGGCCCGCCGCTCGCGCAACAGTGACGCGATCTGGTCGCTCGTCAAACCGTGCGGCGAGATATTCAGTTTGTCGGCGATATAAGTCGTCACCGCCAGACTCAGCTCCGCGTGAAACTCGCTCGTCGATGAAGTCGAAGCCAGAGACTTGGCCGTGGCAAGCCGCTTTTTTGCCTGCGATGACGCTCCCCGCGCCCGCGCCAGCCCGACATTCGAACTTAGCGCTTCTCGGCGCTTCCTCACGATCACCAGGCCGACAAATAGCGCCACCGGCAGGCTGTTCACCAGAATATAGAGCGGACTTGAAAGAATCAGCTGACCGGCCGGTTTTAGATCGCCGGGATCCTGTTTGATGAATTGAATATCCAGGGCCTGATTGCCGACCGTGACCGATGGTCCGGAATACGGCACATCTGGCGATGAAACATATCCCTCCGGCTTCACCACATTCAGCGCTATTGGACGGGTCGAGATCACCTCATACTTGTTCCTGGCTGGGTCGAAGTAATTAAAACTGAGACTCGGTATCGTTAATTCGCCGGGACGCTTCGGCACAAAGACCTCTTCATATATCTTCGTCCCGCCGATCTTGTCGTCGAACTTGGTTAGATTTTCGCTGCTCGACGCTCTATAGACGCGGAAGTCGTTCGACTCCTGGATCACCGGCTCGCCAACCGATTTGATATTTCCAACGCCGCTTATTTTGACCGTCACCGATACCGGCTGATTCATCTCCGCATTGGTTCTGTCTGTGGTCGCGCTGATCTCGAACTTGCCGACCGAGCCGGTAAAATCAACCGGCTTTCCTTCAGTCGGCAGTGGTTTTACTTTAATGGTAAGCGGCTCGGATCGAACCGCGATCTGCTGTCCCTGCGGGAACAGGTCGCCAAACATATCGAAGGGGTCGCGCCGCACGGCTTTTGACGCGACTGTTGTGGTGATCGTCCCCCGACCGATAGTCAACTCGCCCGTCTGTGTCGGGAACAGAGCATATTTGCGCTCGATCACGCGATAATTGCGGCCATTGATGCGCTGAAAATACGGCGCGCTGTTCCCTACCAGCTCGGTCCAGAAACCGGTCGTGCTTGGTTCATCCAACTGCGGACTGCTGTAATATTGAACCGCGATATAGAACTTGAGAGTCAGCGTCACCTGCTCGCTGACATAGGGATTTCGCTTATTGACCACCGCCTCGAGGAAATAATCTTTGTTCCCGCCCTGACCATCCGCCGCCTTCTGCTCAAGCTTTGGCGATGTCGCCTGCCGCTTGTTCAATACAACAAGCGTGACACTATTGCCGGTCACTTTGCGATTCTCCAGCGTCACGGATACTCCCTGGATGGGAAACGTTCCGGGCTTTTGCGGCAACAAAAGATAACGATAGGTGACCGACGCGCTAACCTGCCCGTTTACTATGCTGACCGAGCTCGACCTCCCCTGAGAATAGATCTCAAAGCTGGGCAGCGAAGGGATCTCCACATCGGGCACATTCTGGCTCGACCCGGATACTGTCACTTCAAGAAACGCCTGGTCGTCCAGTCCAACCGTGTCTGGACGAAGGGATACCTCGACCTGAACATCGCCTTGCGCCGCGGCGATCGACGCTACAGAGAAGATCAATAAGAGAATGAGATAGCCAAGTGAGCTTCTCATCTTACCAGTCTTTCCCCATGTAGTCGCCCCGCACCACTTCGCGTTTGATCTTCTTCTGGAGATCCTGCTCATCATCCTTGAGGGCATTCAACAGCCGCTCCGCGTCCTCCTTGGACATCTGTTTCGGCTGCTGAGCCCCTTTTTGCTGTTGCTGCTGATCCTGCTGATCCTGTTGTTGGTCCTGTTTCTGCTGGTCCTGCTGTTGCTGGTTCTGCTGTTGATCCTGTTGTTGTTGCTGTTGTTGTTGTTGCTGTTGGTTCTGTTGCTGCTGATCCTGCGGCTGAGGCTTGAGTTGATCTTTCAGCTTCTTGCGTGACAACTCCAGATTGAACTTCGCGTCAATATCTTGCGGATTGAGCTTAAGCGCCTCTTCGTACGCCTTGATCGCGTTTTGGTAGTCGTTCATCCGGAAATAGGTGTTCCCGAGATTGTAGTGAGCGGATGCTTCGACCTGAATATCCTGCGTCCTCAGCGCCTTCTGGAGCTTGTCGATCGCTTCTTCAAAACCACCCTCGTGCAGGAGCGCGGTCCCCATATTGTAATCCAACTCGGGCGACGTTGGGTTGTCTGCCTCCGCAGTCCGATACTGCTCCAGCGCGGTCTTGTAATCCTTCTGTTTGTACGCTTCGTTCCCTTTCTTCACCGTACCGATGAAGTCCGCCGTTGCTACCCGCGCCGCAAAAAGAATCAGGACGGCTATTGTCACAGGTGCTCTACGCATTGGCAGTGTCTCCCGCTGGTTTCTTCCTCTCCGGGACGAAAAACTCGACCACGATAAACAACAACGCCAGCAGCAGCGGCCACTGGTAGCGGTCGTCAAACTTGGTCACCAGCGTCCCTTCGAGTTCCTTCTTCTCCATACCAGAGATATCGTCAAAGATCTTGTCCAATTCCAGTTCTCCGGCCGACGCGTTGTAGAACTTGCCGCCGGTGGCCAGGCTCACCTTCCGTAGGGTCGCCTCATCCAGGCGGGTCATGATAACCTCGCCGTTCTCATCCTTTTTAAACCCGACCTGATTCCCCTGACGGTCCAGCACCGGGATCGGTTCGCCGGCGGGATTTCCTATCCCGACCGTGTACACCTTTATACCATCGTTCCGGGCATCTTCAGCGGTCTGCTCTATATTGCCGCCGAAATCCTCGCCGTCGGTGAGAATGACCAGTACCTTATGTTTTTTTTCTTTTGACTCAAAGGATTTTTGCGCCACCTGGACAGCCGCCGAGATCGACGTTCCCTGCACCGAGACTGATTGTTGGTCCATCACCTGCAGGAGTAGTCGAGCGGTGCCGTAATCGAGCGTCAACGGACACTGGACGAACGCCTCCCCCGCGAACGCGATCAGCCCGATCCGGTCCCCTTTGAGCCGATCAATGATCGACCGAAGTTCCTGCTTCGCTTTCTCCAGCCGATTCGGTTTCATGTCCTGCGCCAGCATCGAGTTCGATACATCGAGCGCGACTATTATATCGATCCCCTCCCGCTTGAGCATTTCGAGGTGAGTGCCGAACTGTAAACGAGCCAGGGCGACCACGACCAGCGCCAGCCCCAGCAACAACAAGATCGCTTTGGTCCTTTGGCGGGCGAACGATATGTACGGGGCCGTGCGCATAATGAGCGGCAGGTCGCCAAATCGCGCGAGGATCCGCTTCTTGCGGGCTATCGCCCAAAAGAGGAACACCCCGATAACGAGCACCCCCAACAGCAGGGCAAAGTGATATGGTTCGGCGAAACGCATACTTATGGCAGTTTCCTGAAATAACTGTTGGCCAACACTATCTCCAGAGTCAAAAGCGCCAGGCCTACATAGATAAACGAATGAAACAGCTCGCGGTATTGCACATGCGACGCGATCTTTATCTCGGTCTTTTCAAGCTGGTCGATAGTACTATAGATCTCTTCAAGTTCCTCGCCTGATTTGGCGCGGTAATACTTCCCGCCCGTCCGCTCGGCGATCTCCCGAAGCGTCTTTTCATCGATCTTGGTCGGCTGGTACACATACCGCTTGCCGAAGATCGGGTCCTGCACCGGAAACATCGCGTTCCCTGGTTTGCCGCAGCCGATGGTATAGACTTTCATATCCATCGCCTGCGCTAAATTGGCTGACGTGAGCGGGTCGATCTCACCGGCGTTGTTTTCGCCGTCGGTCAGCAGGATGATAACTTTGGATTTCGACTGCGACTCGCGCAGTCGGTTGACCGCGGTAGCCACCCCCATCCCGATAGCGGTGCCGTCATCGACCGTGCCAAAGCCTACCTGATCGACAAAATTGAGCAGCACGCCGTAATCCGTGGTCAACGGGCATTGCGTATAGGCATACCGCGCGAAAACGACCAGACCTATCCGGTCATTTATCCGCTTCTGCACGAATTTCTTCAATTCTTCCTTCGCGACATAGAGCCGGTTGTTTGGCTTGAAATCCTCCGCCATCATGGATGACGAAACGTCCAGCGCCATCATGATATCGACTCCCTCGGACGAGACATCGGTCACTTCAGTCCCGGAGCGCGGTCGCGCGAACGCGACCAGCAGAAACGCCACCGCGAACACGCGAAGCACCGCCAGGATGAATCGATAGCGCTGGCGATTGGAGCGGGCGGCCCGCTTGACTATCCGGACATCCGAGTACTTGAGCGTCGCCGACTGGAATCGCTTCCTGCGGAAATAAAACAGCAGCATGCCAATGAGCAGAAGCAGCCCCGCCAAAAAGATCGCCAGCGCCGGGATCACCGCGCCTGATTCGCCAAATAGATTGAGCGCGAGACCGGCGAATTCGATATTGCTCATCGCCCGCTCCCGGTCTGCACCGGCTGCTGTTCATTGCCGGCGGATATGCGCATCTCAGTCTGGAGCCGCCGCTCTTCCTCGGTTCGCACCAGATTTACGATCATGTGGGACGCCTCAAAATCGCCGTCCGCGCGCTCCCGCTCGGGTACATACTTCGCGAACTTCACCAGATCGGCATGCTTGAGCAGCTCCGAGGTCTGTGTGAAGAGGCCGTCGGGCAGGGTCATCTCGCGATACTGCGATAAGAACTCCTCGGTCGTCATGTCCAGTACATTGACCCTATAGACGCGCCCGAGAAAGCCGCGCACGATCTCGGTCAGCTCAATATAAAACTCTTTGTACCGGCCATCGATCAACAGCGGGCTGGTCTGAAGCAGCGCGAGCTTTTCGTAGGCGATCTCCCATGGTGGCCGTCGATCCATCTGTTCCTCAAAGGCCGCCTTTTTGCGAAGCCTAAGCCATATCAACGACCCTGCTAACAGGAGTAACAGAACTCCCCCTGCTATTAGGTAAGGGATATAGTTCCGCTTGAACTCATACGGGTCTTTTGCCGGACGGATATCCGCCGAATCTCCGGCATTCTCCAGAAGCGATCTCACCTTGATCGGCACCGCCTCCGCCAGCATCACTTTGGCGGACTTGTCCGGCATCTGAAAGACGATCGGCACCGGCGGGATCACATAGTCGCCGGTCGTAAATGTGCTCAGCACAAAAGTGGTCGTTGACTGGATCCTGCCGCCGTCAAGTTTCGCTTCTTTGTCCGGATCGTAATCTTTGACATCAAACGCGCCGAGATTCGCGCCCAGAGGCGGCGGCACCAGCGTGATCGTTGAATCATGAATGATCGCCACCTCGTACGTGATCAGGTCGCCGATATAGACCTCGGCCTTGTCCACCGAGGTAGTGATCTTGATCCCAGGCAGAGAACTGACCGTATCCGGCTCGGATTTGGCGAATGCCGTTCCGGCCAGAAGCAGCCCCAGTAGTATGATCGTTCGACCTGCGGTCATGCGTTTCGTATGGCTCGGCTACATGTTCTGTTCAAAGAACTGCACCTGTTCGGCCTTTGCCAGTTTTTCAAGGTAGTCAGCGTAGGCGGCTTCAGCCTTTTGCGATTGGTAATCCATCATCACCTGCGCCTTCACCGAATCAAACGCCTTGTTATCGTACCGCGTATCTCTGTTCGCCAGATAGAAGTTCCGCACATCAGAGGTATCCAGCTTCATCTCGGGGAAAACCTTTTCCGACAGATATTTCTGCACCAACAGCGACTTCTCCATCTGCTCCCGCCGATCCATTATCTCTGGATCTTTGTCGTATCCTTCCCGGAGCGCCGCGCGATACATCAACTCGACGCCAACATACTGCCGCACGAACTCGCGCTTCGCGTCCCGCGAGCCGAATTGCTTTTGCGCCTGTTCGGGAAGGCTCTGTATGTGTCGATCAACCTCGGACATATAGATCGGCCGGCCGCCAACACGGGCGACCTCGCGGTCTCCTGCATTCGCCGGTTTAGGCGCCAGGTCGGTGGCTGTGCCAAGTTCACGCTGCGCGTCCAGATGGTGTCCCATTTTTTCGAGCGATGTAACCAGGTCGGCGGCGGCATCGGTCATATAAGCGCCGTTTGGATCAAATCCCCGAGCGCGCACGAACCAGGCTGCGGCGTGGCCGTAATCCTTGATATCTTCGAAATAGATCTTCCCTATCAGAAAACTGATATTCCCTTTTTGCCCGTCATCCACCCCGCCGTCCTTGAGTATCGCTTGATACTCCTCGATCGCGGCCAGATAGAGCTTGTTATCCCGAAGTTCCCCGGCGATCCGTTTTGCCTGCTCAACATCGAGTTTCCCGGCGCCTGATGAGCAGCCGGCCTGCATGCCGATGGCGACCGCGCAGAACATGAATGCTATTGCCCGAATGTTCTTCATCGCTAATTACAGTCTCCGTTCACGCATCTTGAAGAAGTTGATCAGCGGCACAATGTAGGATTGGTCCGTCCTGATATTTATGAAGTCGAGATTGATCAGCTGAAAGCTCCGCTTCAGGCCGGTGACATCCTCTTGCGAACGGGCCGCGAACTCCTTGCGGAACGCCTTTGATCCGGTATCCACGAGGATCACCTCGCCGGTCTCGGCATCCTCAAGTTCTATCAGCCCGAAATCATCAAACTGAGTCTCGCGCGGGTCGGTTACTTTGATGCCGATAATATCATGCTTGTTGTTCGCGATCTGCAGCGGTTTGTAGAACCCCTCGGACAGGAAGTCCGAGATCAGGAAGATCACCGATTTCCGACGGATCACGCGTGATAAGTACTGCAGCGCGCCGGCGATATCGGTGGTGATGCCGACCGGTTTGAAATAAAGGATCTCGCGTATCAGCCGAAGGACATGCGCGCGCCCTTTTTTGGGCGGGACGAATTTCTCGATCCGGTCGGTAAAGATGATCAGGCCGACCTTGTCATTATTTTTGATCGCCGAGAATGCCAGCAACGCGCACAGCTCGGCCGCCGTTTCCGATTTGAATCTCTCTCGCGTGCCGAATTTCCCCGACGAAGACGCGTCAAACAACAGCACCACCGAAAGCTCGCGTTCCTCGCGGAACTTCTTGACATACGGCTGTCCGGTCCGAGCGGTCACGTTCCAGTCGATCAGGCGAATATCATCCCCGGGCTGGTACTGGCGCACCTCCTCGAACTCCATTCCTTGTCCCTTGAACGTGGAATGGTACTCGCCCGAGAACAGGTCGTTGACCATCCGGCGAGTCCTGATCTCGATCCGTCGAACCTTTTTGAGTATCTCCTTCGGGATCATACTCGACTCACGGCACCTCTATAGTGTCGAATACTTTTTTCACCACATCATCCGACGTGATCTCCTCAGCCTCGGCCTCATATGTCAACAGCACGCGGTGCCGCAACACATCGGGGCCGATCGCCTTGATATCCTCCGGCGTCACATACCCGCGTCCGCGCAAAAAGGCGTGCGCCTTGGCCGCGAGGTTCAGGTAGATGGTCGCGCGAGGCGACGCGCCATACGAGATCAGGCTGGTCAGGTCATTCAGCCGATATTTCTGCGGCTCGCGGGTCGCGAAGATCAGGTTGATGATGTACTCTTTGATCTTCTCATCCACATAGATCGACCGGACAACGTCGCGGGCGCGAACGATATCCTGCGGCTTGATCACTTTGGTCACATTCGGCGTGGAGACCGCCGTATTGCGATCCATGATCTCGCGCTCTTCGCCGGGTGTCGGATAGGTCACCTTCAACATCAGCATGAACCGATCGACCTGCGCTTCGGGAAGCGGATAGGTCCCCTCCTGCTCGATCGGGTTCTGCGTTGCCAAGACCAGAAACGGTTCATCCAGTTTGTAGGTGGTATCGCCGATCGTTACCTGGCGCTCCTGCATCGCCTCGAGCAATGCCGACTGCACTTTGGCGGGAGCCCGGTTGATCTCGTCGGCAAGGATGATATTCGCGAAGACCGGCCCCTTGCGTACGGTGAACTCCGCCTTCTGCGGATTGTAGATCATCGTGCCGATCAGGTCGGCGGGAAGCAGATCGGGCGTGAACTGCAGCCGACTGAACTTGACCTGGACCGCGTCCGCGAGCGACTTCACCGATAGCGTCTTGGCGAGGCCCGGTACACCCTCGATCAGGATATGCCCGTTGGCCAGAATGCCGACCAGCAAGCGGTCGATCAGGTAGCGCTGACCGACAATCACCTGGCTGATCTCTCCTTGCAGTTTGTCGACGAAGGATGATTCCTTTTCGACTACTGCCTGGATCTGTTGAATATCAGTCTGCATCGATCCTCCACTCTATTTCGAATATCAAGATTACATTGCCTCAAAAAACTGGCGGAGCTCCGTCTCCAGACGAATGGTCTCGCCGGGCGCCGGCGGCAAAGGGCTGAACTTCTCCCTATCGGCACGGATCAGCCAGCCGGATAGTTTCGCTTTCTGGGACTCCGAGAGAGATGTCCCAACGACCGCCTGAGCGATCTCATCCGCCGACTTACCCGCCACCTCGAGCCCATATTGATCGTGAATAAATGACACTAACAGCTTATACAACCCAGTCTGAAAGCGCTTCAGATCGCTTCCGGCATCTGTCGCCAGGGCGGAAAGTCCTTCCAGAAAGATCTTACCCGGAGACTTCACTTCCACTACCGGCTTGCGACGCCTCTTCAGGTAGAGCATCGTCCCGACTCCGGCTCCGCCTGCCAGGAGAGCCGCCAGCGGAATCCAGATCGCCGGTTTAAGACGAGAAGATATGCCGGACGACTTCTGCACCGGCCTGGCAGCGGCTATGTTGACCGACATTTCGGTGGTCGCTAAATCTCCCGGCAGGCTATCCGGCCACGAGACATAATGAATCGTCATCGGCTGAATACGGCCAGTGCCGGAGCCGACAGGAATTAAAGTAAAACTGAATGTCTTAGTTGTAACTTCACCAATATCAGTCGCTTGCGACGAGACTGACGTAGAGAACTTCTGCACCTTCAGCTTCTCAAGCTCAGGTTGAACCGGTCGGTCAAACAGGTAGGCCGATTGGCTGCCGCTCCACCGAACGGTGATTGTCAGTACCGCTTCTTCCTCGTACGCGATCGATGCTTTGTCCAGCGATTGCGAGAGATCGATTGCTGCCGCGGATGACACCATCGCTACGATAAAAATGAATGTAAGGAGACGCCTGAACGATCGAAGCATGGTTACCAATTTGAGCCTGTGATATCCTCTTGTTTCGGGTCAACTAAGTTAAAATCCGGTAATGATTTGTCAAGTTGTTTGGCGACCGGCGAATTCGGCCACTCGGCAGTTTATACTGCCTCAAGAACCGTTTGTTTCAGCCGTTAACATTGATTAACGATCACCCAACAAGCAGGGCGATCAAGCCAAACAACATCCCCATCTTAAGCCCGGATCTAAGCCAGCCCAGACTCCGGCGCGATGGTTTTCCCCACGCGATCATGAACATCGCCAGTATTGGAACATCCACGAATAATACTACGGTCGCGGCGTAGGCCGGCCCGAACCAACCAGAGGCATACGGAAGGACGGTCAGCAGCGCCAATATCCCAAACAGAAGCATAGCGATCAGCAGCGCGGATCTTCCCCCGATGATCCGCGGCAGTGAGCGCGCTTTGCCCCATCGATCGCCGTCAATATCCTCGATATCTTTGACCATCTCGCGGATCAGATGAAGCATCAGCGCGAATGTCGCGGCAATGAGCGGCCCGGGAAGGCTCAGCGCGCGATCGGGGTCAGCCGCCAATCCGCCGCACATAAATGCCGCCGCCCCCAACAACCCGATCAGCATATTGCCGACCAGGGGGACTCCCTTGAGCCAGACATTGTACGCCATGAGCGCCGCGATAGTCAGGATACCGAGCGACATCACCTGCCAGTTGGAGATCGCGATCAACGGTACCGCCGCGATATGACAGACCACCGCGATAGTCTTGGCTCTTCTGACCGAAAGCGCGCCTGACGGCAGCGGCCGATCCGGATGATTTATCCTGTCCGATTCAATATCCAGAATGTCGTTGACCGTATTGCCCCCGGCGCAGATGAGCAACGCGCCGCACATCGCGGTCAGCAGCTCCGCGGACATCGCGAAGCCGACCGTCAGGTACGCGCCGACCCAGACCGCCGCTGACGCGATCAGGCAGTTGCCAAGTCTGATTATCCGAACGATTGACAGGAGGATCACGCCGAAGGATAACCGGATGACCGCAAGATTGCAACCATTACAGCCCGGAGAGGAACTCCACGGAAAGATATGGCTGGTCTGCCGGCAGCTCTTTATTCCAGCCCAGCGACAGTTTGACCGATCGATCGCGGGTTACCAGCGCGAGTCCCCCGCCAAAACCTGATTCAAACTCCTCGTCGAGCGAGATGCGGTTTTCGCTGTAAACCGGCAGTTGCATGAAAGCCACGTCGCAGAATCCAAACAGGTAACCGGCGGCAAATCTGATGCGCGGCTCGATACTCCCCAGCACCGCCCGTTGCGCGGCAAACTGCTCATTGCGGAACCCTCGAAGCGTTCCGGCCCCACCGATGAAATGCAACTCAGAGAGCGGCAGAGATTCACCCGACGACTCAACTCCGCTATATCCGATCGACGCGACCGCTACTACTCCTCGGATCAATGACTGATATCGCGTGAAATTGAGCGTCGCTCGCGTATCGTTGAAAGAGCGACCGGCCGCCAGGCTGTCGCGCGAGTACTGCCGATATCCATAGATCACCGCCGACGAAAGCTGATATCCGGACGACGGATTCATGGCGTCGTCAACCTGGCTTCTCTCGATCTTGACTTCGACCGCGTAGCGGGAATAACCGACCGAGTCAGTTGGCTCGACTCGCTTCCAACCAAGCGATGTCCCCACTCTTGTTCCCCGCGCGATCTCCACCGCGTAACCAGCCGCCAGAGAGAACTCATAGAAATTGTCGCGGTAGTCGCGCGTCGCCAATGACGCGCCAAACTCCCCGCGACCGAGCCATGTTGATGGCTGCTGATACTCGATCCGCAGCAGGTTGCGCCCCGTTTCCCGCCGCGACGACTGCGCCGCGATCCGCTTCCCTTCGCCGAACAGATTGGGGATCTCGAACGCCAGATCCCACACAACTCGGTTATCCCCTTCGTTGATAAATCCTGCCCCTCCGGAGAAAATGAACTGCTGCTTTTCGCGCATCCGAAGCGTCAGATCCGCCTGCGTGTACCCAACCCGAGGGTGTACGACAAGTGGCGGAGTAAACTTCGCGAATCGGACAGCGCCGGCCGATCGTTCGATATCGGCTACCAGGCGGTCATTTAGCGTATCCCCCGCGCGAATCGGAAGTCGGTTCCTCACCACCTCCGGCTTGGTCCGGGTAAGTCCTTCGAATTTCAGATCGACAACAGTGACCAGCGGACCCGGATTGACCTGAAGCGTCACGTTTACCGCGTCGCCGATCCGTTCCAACTCGCCAACAGCCGCGCGGGCGTAATAGTAACCGCGAGCCACATATTCGTCGATCACATCGCTGACCGCGCGATCCAGCGCTGCTTTGGTGAAAAATCCAGCGTATGTCCGACTGACCGCGCTATCTGGAATAAGAACAAGGCGGTTAAACCGATATCGAGCTCCTGATACTATGTGAATGGTATCCGCTCGCGCCGATGTTTCCGCGTCAAGGTATCCTTCCCTGCCGAGCCAGACTTTTATCGAATCTACTGCCTCCGAAATTGCCAATCTGCCCGGTGCCATCCGCTGAGTGACCGTTTGCCGCGCTGTCCGGTCGACCCGATCGTCAAAGCGAATCTCTACTCCGTTCGCGGTCAACGCGCACTGGATCAAAACGATAATAGCGGCCATCGTTCTCAAAATGACGCCACCACCTCTCCTCGCCCCGCGACTCTTCCGGTCCGCTCGTCCGAGTGTCTCCCCTGGAAATTGAGATTCACCTGGATCCCCTGACGCACCCCGTAGCGCAGGCCGACCGTCCAGATCGCGCCCCGCTTGCCGTTATGATTGTCGGTCAACAGATACCCGTACTCGGACGAGCCCAATTCAAGTTCTTGGGCGTAGAGTTCAATATCGCTCCTCACCTCGCCCCTGCCGAGCGCCTTTATACGAACTCCGGCGAGCAAAGAGTAGAGCCGCGACCTCTCCTGATTCTCCGACTCGGCTCGCCTCACCGCCCCGCCGCCGCTCAATTCGATCACCGGCATCACCCGACGCACAATGCCGGAAATCCTGAGCCCATCGACATTACCCGCTCCCACATAATATTGATCTCTGTTGGAGCTGAAGTACTCAGCCGACTGCTCCAGCAGGAACGTTCCTGCCGCCTGTTTGAAAGTCACGCTTCCACGGCTATCACGGCGTTGATTACCTCTCCCTGCTACCGAACGGAGCTCGATCTCATCGGATATCGCGAGATTGACTGCGTAGAAGTTTCTCCAGGGGATCAGCCTGATCTCGCTGTCATAACGGCGCGCGAGATTTAAGTACGGCTGCGATTCATCGGTCAAAAACGGGATCACCCACCAGATCGTGCGCTTGCCGTTCTCGAGAAGCTCTTCCTTGATGCTCGAACTGAATCTAAGGATTGCGAGAGTTACATCCTTGCTTACTTGGAACGATTTCTCGCCTCGTCGCACCTCTGCTTGCTCCGAAAGCAGTTCCTCGACCTGAATGAAATTGCCGAACGGGTCCGGCACATACACGCCGTCTTCGTACGAGTAGTTTCCTCTCCCCGCTTCGACCTCGAAATAGGTGATCCCGCGCTCATTGCGAAGTTCCTGCGAGATGACGTAGGAGGATTGCGCTTGAAGTTTTGCCGGAGTGTCTGCGTACGTCACGGTCGCCCTCCCGAGAAAACTGGTTCGACGCGCCGTGCGGTCATCCAATGATTGCCAGGTCACTTCGGAATTGAGGTTCAGGTTGCCGATCTGCCTTGTCGATCGCGCGCTGATCCGATCTCGTTCTCCCGATGAAAACCAGGCGGATTCAAGGCTATCCTCAACATATCGCTCGTAGCGGATCGACTCCGTCACCGATCCAACGCGAAACTCGTAACGGTCAAAACGAAGTCCAGCTGGGAGACCGGCGTAGTCATACTCGCGGTGATCATACTCGTACCCCGCAAGCGCCTTCACGTCCTTGAACAGGCTGTATTGAATATCGGAACGGATCGCTCTCGCCTTGCCGGGGCGAGACGCGTTGGCGCTGTCCAGATCCGATTCAAGAGAGCGCAATGAGGTCGTCAAACGTAGTCTGTTGTTCGGGTTTATCTCCAGCCCGAATGCTCCCAGCGATGATTGAAAGCGCCCTTGATATTCCAGTCGCGACCAATGCGGCGACAAACGGATCCAGTTTGCGGGAGAGAACGACATCTCCGCGCGATGGATCAGCTCATTCTCAGCCGGTCGGAATCCCGCGGGAACAAGATACATCCGGTTCTGGTCCGGCTCGATCAGCCGCTCTCGGGTCCAGAAGGTCGGTTCGCGCATCCGCCGTTGAAGCACAACTCTGTTGGTTCTCTCGCCCCACTGCCAGTCGTGTCCATACGCGGCGTTATAGAATACTCCTTCGTTGTCCGCGTCATCCAGGCTGGACCAGAGATTCCGGTCGAGCGAGGTCTGCCGGATGTCCGCGGTCAACCGGCCGTGCCTGGTCTTGAACCCAACCGTACTGGTGTAGAAATCGGCCCGCTCCGGTCGGGGGATCTTGCGAACTGGAAGGTAGTCGCCGTTGCCGGCGCCAACAAACCGGTAGTTGTTGCCGCCGACAAATCGATACTCTCCGCTCCCGGACCC